>DAIPJR010000021.1:0-13851 GCA_036770165.1 Actinomycetes bacterium
GGGCTGCTGCCGTTCTCGGCGGCGGTGCGGGCCGGCCTGCCGGCGGTCATGGTCACCAACGCGAGCGTGCCCGGACTCAGCACGGTGCCGGCCAGCATCTCTCCCGCGGTGATCAGCGGAGTGCTCCGCCACCAGCTCGGGTTCCACGGCCTGGTCATCACCGACTCGCTGTCCGGTGGGGCGCTCGTGGCGTCCGGCAGCTCCGTCCAGTCGGCGAGCGTGGCCGCGCTGGTCGCGGGCGCCGACCTGGTCCTGTTCGACTTCACGGCGAGGAAGCTGGCCGCGGGCTACTCGGGCACCGTCGCGGCCATCGTCGTCGCCGTCACGTCCGGCCGGCTGTCGCGAGCTCGTCTGGAGGACGCCGTCGGGCACGTCCTCACGGCCAAGGCCATCGACCTCTGCCGCTGAGGGTCTGTCGCGAGAAGGTGTACCCGTGACCAGCCTGCGCGTCCTGACGTACAACGTGCGGTCGATGCGAGACGACCGGGCCGCGTTGGCGCGGGTGATCCGCTCGGCCGAGCCGGACGTCGTCCTCGTCCAGGAGGCCCCGCGGTTCTTGCGCTGGCGGTCGCTCTGCGCAGAGCTGGCTCGTACGTCGGACCTCGTCGTCGTGGGCGGCGGCCGTGCCGCCGGGTCGAACCTGATCCTCTCGACCCTCGCCGTCGGCGTGGTCTCGAGCTCGGCGGCGCTCTTCAGCCCGGATGCCGGAAGCCACCGCCGCGGGACGGCGATCGCCGTCTTGGTCAAGGGGGGCTGGCGGTTCGCCGTCGCGGGTACCCATCTGGACCTCGTCCCGGAAGCGCGGCTGCGGCACGTGGGCGAGCTCGAGTCCGCGATCGGCGCGCAGGTTCCGGCCGGCATCCCGATCGTCGTCGCCGGCGACGTCAACGATCAGCCGGGTTCGGCGGCCTGGAGCGCGCTGGCGAGGGGGCGCGCGGATGCTTTCGCCGCGGCAGGTACGGGCGACGGATGCACGTTTCCCGCGCGCGAGCCGCACCGGCGCATCGACGGCATCTTCGTCGACCCCGCGATCGGCGTACGCGCCGCGCGGGTGCTCGACCAGGCGGACGTTCTGCTGGCCAGCGACCACCGCCCCCTGATGGCTGACCTGGAGCTGTGAGCCCGGCGCGTTCAGGTGGCCTGCGCCGGCGGTTGGTCGTCGAGGTCGTCGAGGTCCTCGGGGTCCTCGAGCAGCGCGGCCGGGGCGCGCATCCGCCACGCATCGGTCACGAGCTCGTCCAGCCGCTGGACATCGACCTGCTCCAGGCGCAGCATCACCAGCGGCCAGCCGTCGTATCCGGGCTCGGTGAAGAACACCTCCGGCTCGCCGAGCAGGAGCGCCTGCTTCTCGGCCTCGTCGCCGACGTACAGGACCGCGATGTCGGTACGGATGACCCGCGGCCGCCCGGCCCGGCGCTCAGGGTAGGACCAGACGAAGCCCTTGCCCGCGACGCGGAAGTCGAAGCCGTCGCTGTCGATCTCCTCGACGTGCGGAAGCGCCAGGGCGAAGCGGCGCACGTCGTGGGCATCGGCCATGGCGCGCTCAGAGTCGCACGTCGGACGAGACGGGGTCGCCGTCGATGCGTCCGTCCTGGGCCGGCGTCAGCACCTGCCGCATCCGGAGGGCGAAGCCGACCCCGACGAGGCAGCCGGCCGTGACCACGACGACGAACACCCAGCCCTGGCCGGAGCCGAGGAGCAGGCCGGCGAGGGCGGGGCCGAGCACTCCCGCCACGTTCCAGGTGACCGAGAGGAAGGCGTTGTAGCGGCCGCGGAGCTCCTCGGGCGCGAGGTCGTTGACGAGCGTCGGGATGACCGGCTGCCAGATCGTCTCGCCGACGGCGAAGACCAGCGGGGCCGCGACGACCAGGGCGACGGCCAAGCCGTGCGACCGCGCGGGCTCGGCCAGGCCGAGGAGGGTCCACGACAGGGCCCAGATGAGCCCGACGCCGGCGATCAGCCTGCTTCGCGAGCGGCCGTGCACGAACTTCAGGGCCACCAGCTGGCCGGCCACGATCACGGCGGTGTTGCCGACGTAGCCGAACGCCACGACGCTCGGAGACACCCCGGCGTACAGGGTGGCGAACGCCGGGAAGCCCACCTCCAGCGCGCCGTAGCCGCACGCGAGCAGGAGCAGCGAGACGAGCGAGACCCGGACCATCGCCCGGTCGCGGAAGAGCACGCCGTAGCCGCCCTGCGGGCGTGGCCCGTCGCCCGTGTGCGGCACGGGACCTCCGACGTCGCGCACGGTCCCGATGACGGCCACGAACGCAGCGAAGGTCACCGCGTCGAGGAGGTAGAGGACCTGGAAGGTCGCCGGCCGGTGGACGTCGACGACCAGCCCGGCGGCCAGACCGCCGAGCCCGATGCCCAGGTTGAGCATCATGAACTGCACGCCGAACGCGCGCTGGCGCAGGTCGTCGCCGGCCAGCCGGGCCAGCAGTGTCGTGGACGACGGCCACAGCGCCGCCCCTCCGAACGCCACGAGCGTGGCCGCACCGAACGCCTGCAGCGGCCGGTGCACGAAGGCGAACGACGCCGTGCCCATCCCCAGCAGGACGGGCGCCGCAAGGAGAACAGGCCTCGGCCCGATCCGGTCGATCACGGAGCCCGCGACCGGGGCGATCGCGAACCCGAGCAGCGCTTGCCAGGCCACCACCAGCCCGGCGACCACCGTGGGCATGCCACGCACCTGGTGGAGGTAGACGACGAGGAAGGGCAGCACCAGCCCGTTGCCCAGGGCGGACAAGAATGTGGCCGCGAGCAAGCGCCGGACCAGCCTGGGCAGCCGGTTGGGCGCGGTGGCGCCCAGGGCGGTTGCTTGGTCGGCCATCGGTCCATCTTGCTGCCCGGGTCCGACAGGGGGCGAACTCTTAACGCCTTCGTCAGCCCGGCGCCACGATCAGGCTACGGTCGTCCCCGTGGCTCCTGATCCTGGCAACCGCCTGCTCCTGCTCGACTCCGCCTCGATGTACTTCCGGGCCTTCTTCGGCGTGCCAGACACCTTCAAGGCGCCGGACGGTACGCAGGTCAACGCCGTGCGCGGGTTCATCGACATGATCGCCCGCCTGGTGAGCACGCAGCGCCCGCACCGCCTCGTGGCCTGCTGGGACGACGACTGGCGACCGGCCTTCCGCGTCGCGCTCCTGCCCACGTACAAGGCGCACCGGCTGGCTCCCGAGACGAACCCGGCAGCCAACATCGAGGAGACGCCGGACCTGCTCGCTCCGCAGGTGCCGATCATCGTGGACCTGCTGGCTGCGCTCGGCATCGCCCGCGTCGGCTCCCCCGGCTTCGAGGCCGACGACGTGATCGGGACGCTCGCCGGCAGCGACGCGGGGCCGGTCGACGTGGTCAGCGGTGACCGCGACCTGATCCAGGTGGTCGACGACAGCCGCGCCGTGCGCGTGCTCTACATCGGGCGCGGGCTCGCCAAGATGGAGGTGCTCGACCAGGCGGCGGTCCAGGCCAAGTACGGCATCCCGGGGCACGCCTACGCGGACTTCGCGGCGCTCCGAGGCGACCCCTCGGACGGCCTGCCCGGCGTGCCCGGAATCGGCGAGAAGACCGCGGCCGGCCTGATGCAGCGCTGGGGCTCGATGGAGGCGCTGGTCGCCGCCCTCGACGCCGACGACCCGGCGCTCACGCAGCGGCCGAGGCTAGCGGCGGCGCGCGACTACCTGGCGGTGGCCGCGCAGGTGACCCGCGTCCGCCGCGACTGCCCGCTCCCCGCGTACGACGACCGCCTGCCCGCGGAACCTGCCGACGTCGAGGCCCTGGTCGAGCTGGTCGACCGGTGGGGTGTGGAGTCGAGCGTCAACCGGCTGCTGGCCGCGATCCGTACCGCCGTGACGGACTGACCGACTGACCGGCCTCAGACGCGGGCCGCGACGCGGGCGGCCCGCTCGTCGCGGCGCTGCTCGAAGCGCGACGCCGCCTGCTCGAGGCCCTCGAGGAACTGGTCCAGCTCGAGGCGAGCCTTCTCGCCCTCGGAGTCAAGACCCTCGATGTCCCACACCTTCCACTGCCGGAGGACCGGTACGAGCACCTGGTCCTTGTGCTGGCGGAGGTCGTAGATGCCGGCGTTGGCGATCTGCACCGACTTGCGGGTGAAGCCCTCGATCGAGTGCCCCGGCATCTGGAAGTTCTGGACGATGTCTGCCACCGCGCGCATCGTGACGTTCGGCTCGAGCTCGAAGGCGGCAGCCAGCAGGTTGCGGTAGAAGATCATGTGCAGGTTCTCGTCGGTGGCGATCCGGGCGAGCAGCTGCTCGCACACCGGGTCCTGCGACGCGGCACCGGTGTTGCGGTGCGAGATCCGCGTGGCCAGCTCCTGGAACGAGACGTAGGCCAGCGTGTGGACCATGTCGTCGTACATCGCCTCGTAGCCGGTACCCATGTGCACCATGCGGGCCCGCTCGAGCGCCACCGGGTCGACCGCGCGCGTGACCGTCAGGTAGTCGCGGATCGCGACGCCGTGCCGGCCCTCCTCGGCGGTCCAACGGTGCACCCAGGTTCCCCAGGCGCCGTCGCGGCCGAAGAACTTGGCGATCTCGAAGTGGTAGCTGGGCAGGTTGTCCTCGGTGAGGAGGTTGACGAACAGCGCCGTGCGGGCGACGTCGGGCACCTTGGACTGCTCGATCGACCACGGTTCGCCGCCGAGCAGGCCGTCGAAGGTCTGGCCCTCGCTCCACGGCACGTACTCGTGCGGGAACCACTCCTTGGCGACGCCGAGGTGCCGGTTCAGGTTCGCCTCGGCGACAGGCTCGAGGTCGCGGAGCAGGCGGACGGTCTGGTCCTGCGTGAGGAGGTGGGTCACGGGCTGCTCCTAGGACGGTCGGCTCGCTCGAGTCGTACGGACTGTGGCTCCTGCGTGCCCCCGGGGGCCTACCTACGCAAGCGTAACCTACGCAACCGTAGCGTGGCCATGCCGCGCCCGGGGGGGGGGGGGGGGGGGTCAGCCGACGGAGGAGTAGGCGACGACGCCGTGCCGCAAGGCCTCGACGGCGGCATCGGCGCAGCGCCTGAGCTCTGGGTCACGCTCCCCCGCTGCCTGGCCGACCTGGCCGAGCAGGTCCATGAGCTGCTTGGTGGAGCGGACGAAGTCGCCGGCCGTCAGGTCGGCCTCGCGTAGGACGATGTCGAGCGAGAGGCCCGACGCCCAGCGGTACGCGGTCCAGGCGAACCCGAGGTCCGGCTCGCGCAGGAAGGCCAGCGCGTGGTCCTTCTCGACGCGGTCCAGCCGTCCCCAGGTGCGGACCGTCTCGGCGAGCACGTCACGCACCCGCCCGTTCGGCAGCCGTGGCGACGAGTCCTCGTCGGACGAGCGCGACTCGTACGAGAGGGCCGAGACGCAGGCGGCGAGCTCGGGCGGCGTGAGCCCGGCCCAGAGGCCGTCGCGTACGCACTCGGCCGCGAGGAGGTCGAGCTCGGTGTAGAGCCGGGCGAGCCGCTCGCCGTCCCCGGTCACCTCGTCGGCCGAGAGGTAGCCGAGCGACTCGAGCAGGCCGCAGACCCGGTCGAAGGTGCGGGCGATGGTGTTGGTCCGGGACTCGACGCGCTCCTCGAGCTGACGGGTCTCGCGGGACAGCCGGTGGTAGCGCTCGGCCCAGCGGGCGTGGTCCTCGCGCTCGTCGCAGCCGTGACAGGGGTGGGCACGGATCGCCACCCGCAGGCGGGCGATCTCGTCGTCGTCGGCGGCCGCAGCCCGCGAGCGGCGCGGGCGAGTCCCCTCGTCGGCCACCTGCGAGCGGAGAGTCGCCGCCAGGTCCCGCCGCGACTGCGGGGACCGCGGGTTGAACGCCTTGGGCACCCGCAGCCGGTCGATCGGCTCGACCGGCGAGGGGAAGTCGACCAGGGACAGCCGCGTGACCTGCCGCTCGCTGGTCAGCACGACCGGGCGCGGGCCCTCGGTGCCGCCGGCGAGGCCGGGGTCGAGCACGATCGCCAGCCCGCTGCGGCGGCCGGCGGGTACGCGGATCACGTCGCCCACCTTGAGCGACTCCAACGACGCCGCGGCGGCCGCCTTGCGCTGGGCGGCGCCCTGGCGGGACAGCTCGGCCTCCCGGTCCTTGAGGGCTCGGCGGAGGTCGGCGTACTCCTCGAAGCTGCCGAGGTGGCAGGTCATCGAGGTGCGGTAGCCGGCGAGGGCCTCCTCGGCCTTGCGGACCTGCCGGGACAGCCCGACGACGGCGCGGTCCGCCTGGAACTGGGCGAACGACGACTCGAGGATCTCGCGCGCGGTGTGGCGCCCCACGGAGCCGACGAGGTTGACCGCCATGTTGTACGACGGCCGGAAGGACGACCGCAGCGGATAGGTACGCGTCGACGCCAGCCCGGCCACGCTCGCCGGGTCGAGGCCGTGCTGCCACAGGACGACAGCGTGCCCCTCGACGTCGATGCCGCGGCGCCCCGCCCGGCCGGTGAGCTGGGTGTACTCCCCCGGCGTCACGTCGGCGTGCGCCTCGCCGTTCCACTTGACCAGCTTCTCGAGGACCACCGAGCGGGCCGGCATGTTGATCCCGAGAGCGAGCGTCTCGGTCGCGAACACCATCTTGACCAGGCCCCGCTGGAACAGCTCCTCGACGACCTCCTTGAAGGTCGGCAGCATGCCGGCGTGGTGCGCCGCGATGCCGCGCGTGAGCCCGTCGAGCCACTCGTGGTAGCCGAGGACGCCGAGGTCCTCGTCGGGCAGGTCGGAGCAGCGGTCCTCGACGAACGTACGCACCTCGACGCGTTCCGCAGGCGTGTTCAGTCGCAGGCCGGACCGCAGGCACTGCGCGACCGCGGCATCGCAGCCGACCCGGCTGAAGATGAACATGATCGACGGCAGCAGGGCCTCGCGGTCGAGCCGCTCGACGACCTCCGTGCGCGACGGCGTCGACTGGCTGCGCGGTCGCTTCCCGCCCCGCCCGGGCCGCCGGTCGCCGATCCGGGTGGACCGCTCCTCGTCACGCGCGATCCGCACCAGCTCCGGGCTGACCACCCGCTGGTCGTCGTCTATGAACAAGTCCATCAGCCGGGACCCGACCATCACGTGCTGCCAGAGCGGTACCGGCCGGTGCTCCTCGACGACGATCGCGGTGTCGCCGCGTACGGTCACGAGCCACTCGCCGAACTCCTCGGCGTTGCTCACGGTCGCCGACAGCGACACGAGGCGGACCGACTCAGGCAGGTGGATGATCACCTCTTCCCATACGGCGCCACGGAACCGGTCCGAGAGGTAGTGCACCTCGTCCATGACGACGTAGCCGAGCCCGCCGAGGGTGTGCGAGCCGGCGTACAGCATGTTCCGGAGCACCTCGGTCGTCATGACGACGACGTCGGCCTCGCCGTTGATCGTGTTGTCGCCGGTGAGCAGGCCGACGCGGGCCGTCCCGTAGCGCGCGACCAGGTCGGCGTACTTCTGGTTCGAGAGAGCTTTGATCGGCGTGGTGTAGAAGCACTTGCGGCCCTCGGCCAGGGCCAGGTGGACCGCGAACTCGCCGACCACCGTCTTCCCGGACCCGGTCGGCGCCGCGACGAGCACGCCCTGGCCGTCCTCGAGAGCCTTGCAGGCACGCAGCTGGTACGGGTCGAGCGGGAAGTCGTAGCCGGCCCGGAAGGACGCGAGCTCGGAGCTGGACTCGGCTCGCCGCACCCGGGCGGCCGTGAACCGCTCGGCGGGAGAGGGCATGCCCCCAGGTTAGACGCTGCTAGGGCACCGCTAGGGAACTGACGGCCGGGTCAGCACGTGCAGGGCACCGGCCACGCAGTGGATCTCGCACGGCAGCGGGGTGACGTACTCCCCGTCGGCGTAGGCGACCACCCCCGGAGCCTCGAGCGTGAGGCTGCGGGCGGTGTGGACCGACACGGCCGGGTGCTCGACGTGGGTGCCCTTGTAGACCGTCGGGAACACCCGCAGGAACTCCAGCTTGCCGAGCCGGCCGAGCACGGTGATCGACAGGAGGCCGTCGTCGACGAGGGCGCCCGGCGCGACGTGCATCCCCCCGCCGTACGACGTGCCGTTGCCGACGGCGACCAGCATCGCCTCGCGCTCGAGCGGTTCGCCGTCGAGGACGATCCGGAACGGTACGGCCCGGAACACCCTCAGCTCGGCGACGATCGCGACGTTGTAGCGCATCGGGCCGCGCGGCCACCTCATCCGGTTGGCCCGCTCGTTGACGTTGCTGTCGAAGCCGCTGGACAGCACCCCCGCGAACCAGCGGTCACCGACCTTGCCCGCGTCGACGGTACGGACGAAGCCGGCGGCGACGACGTCCGCAGCCGCCGCGGCAGCGTGCGGCTCGAGCCCGAGCAGGCGGGCGAAGTCGTTGCCGCTCCCGGCCGGAACGATGCCGAGCGGGGTACCGGTACCTGCCACGGCCTGCAGGACCAGGTGCACCATGCCGTCGCCGCCGACTGCGACGACCGCGTCGTAGCCGAGGGCCACGGCACCCCTCGCCAGGTCGGTGGCCTCGGCGCCGTCCGCACCGACGAGCACGTCGACGGAGAGGCCGTGCTCGCGCAGGCGCGCGGCTGCAACGGTGCCGGCCTTCGCACCCCTGCCCTTGCCGGAGGTGGGGTTGACCAGCAGAGCGACCCGTCGTGTCACTCCGCGGACGCTAGCGGTCGGTGGCGGGGTTCAGTCGTCGATTCGGTGAATGTCGCTGGGCCGGTCGTCTGCGGGGTCGTGCCGGATGTGCAGGGGCGAGGTCTCGTCGTCGTCCAGGTCGGCGAGCCCCTCGGCGCGGTCGCGCTTGGCGCGGCGACGGTCGGTGTTCCAGCAGATCAGGAACGCGACGAACATCAGCAGCAGCAGCGGCGCGGCGAACAGCAGCATGTTGAACGGGTCGCCGGTGGGTGTGGCGAAGGCGGCGAAGACGAGGGTCAGGAAGATCGTCCAGCGCCACCAGGAGGCGAACCGGCGGGCCGACAGGATGCCGATGGCGTTGAGCACGACGATGACCACCGGCGCGATGCAGCCGATCCCGAACACCACCATGATCTGGATCAGGAAGCTCATGTACGCATCGACATTGATCAGGTTGGTCACCGTCGGCGGGGTGAAGCCGAGGAATGCGCCCAGGATGTGCGGCAGCACGTAGTAGGCCGCTGCGACCCCGCCCAGGAACAGTGGCAGCGCGGAGGCGACGAACAGCCCGGCATAGCGCCGCTCGCTCTTGTGCAGCCCGGGGGTCACGAAGCGGAACAGCTGGTACAGCCAGACGGGTGAGGAGATGACCACGCCGGCGGCGAACGAGACCTGCAGCTGCAGGTTGAACGCGTCCGCGACGCCTTCGAGGACCAGCTGAGGCTTGTGCACGCCCCCGACGCTGTTGCTCGCCCGGTTGAACGGCTGTGCCAGGAAGTGGAAGACGTGCGGGTAGAAGGTCCAGCCGACCACCGTGCCGATCGCGATCGCCAGGAACGCCCAGCCCAGCCGGTTGCGCAGCTCGCGCAGGTGCTCGACCAGGGTCATCCGGCCTTCGGCCGCAGCCGGGTCGCGCCGCCGGGACATGCGCCGACGACGGGTCCCTGCATCGCTCATGGGTGCCGGAGACCGGTCGGTCAGCTCTCGGACTTGTCGGGCTCGTGCACGACCGGCGCAGGCACGGCCGGCTGCTGCACGATCGGCGGCTGGATCGGCGGCGCCTGGACGGCCGGTGGCGCCGCGATCTGCTGCGGCGGCGGCGGTACCGGCGGTGCACCCGGTGCGGGCTGGGTCTCGTCGTCGGTCATCAGGCCCTTGGTCTCGGCCTTGAAGATCCGCAGCGAGCGCCCCAGACCGCGCGCGGCGTCAGGCAGCTTCTTGGAGCCGAACAAGATCACCACGACGATCAGCAGGATGATCGTCGCGGGACTGTCGAACAGCCTCATCGGTGGACACCTCTCTGGGACGTCCCTCGATCGTACCCGGCTGGCCCTGGCCCGACGCCGAACGGCGGGCTTGCACTTACGTCAGGAGATACGGCGCTCAGGACGTACGGCCCTCAGGAGGTGCGGCCGGCCTGCTGCAGGTCGGCGGCGAGCACGTCGTGGCCGTCCAGCCACAGGGCGAAGTCGAGCAGGTCGTCGTACGTCAGGCGCGGGCCGCCCTTGGGCTCGAGCGCCTCGGAGGGGATGTGCCACGGCTTGGCGACCACGCCGCCGGAGATCAGCAGCGCGACGACCTCTTCGTCAGCCGGCTTCTTGACCTCGTCGGTGCACGTGGGGCAGGTGAACGCGTAGGTCGACCACTCGGCACGGCTGCAGACGAGCAGGCGCAGCTCGGCCGGCTTCAGCTCGACATCCCCACAGGTGGGGCACGTCGCACGGATCGTGGTCATTGCCTTGGTCCTTCCCGCCCTCCCCGGTCCTTCCCCGGGCTGTACAGGAGTGAGTTCGGCAAACTGGAGGCCGACCTTGAACGACTACCTCGGCCGTCGTCAGATCGAGACGTCGTACGCGGCGAGCGCCTGCCGCGCTGCGGCGGCCACCTCGGCGGCCAGCTCGGCCGGTTCCTCGATGCGTGCGGCGCCGCCGAGGCGGAGCGCCAGCCGTACCGCCAGCCGTGGGTCCGCGAGGCGCATCGTCACCCGAAGGCCCCCGTCGGCGAGCTCGACCACCGACTCGCAGGCGTAGTAGTCGGGGACCCAGCGGGCCTGCCGGTCGAGGTCGAGCACCACGACGGTGTCGTCTGGCGAAGGATGGAAGACGCTCGGCTCGTCGCCGCGCGAGGCCTCCGGCGGGTCGGCAGCCACGTCCAGGACGGTCGCCTCCACGATCCGGTCGAAGCGGAAGGTACGGACCGCCTCCGAGGCGTAGCAGTACCCCTCCAGGTAGGCGACGTCCTCGACGCTCACCACCCGGATCGGGTCGACGTCGCGCTCCCCCACCTCGTCCCGGCTGGGCACCCAGTACTTCAGCCGGAGCCGGCGGTGTCGGCTGAGCGCGTCGCGCAGTGCGGCTCCTGGCCCGGCTCCATCGGCTGCGGGCGCCTCGTCGCGGCCGGCCACCCGGTCGGGGTCGGTGGGGTCGACCGCCAGCCCGGCGGCGTCCTCGAGCTTGGCCAGGGCGCTGTCGAGCGCCGCGCGGTCCTGCAGGCCGGGGACGGCGGCGAGCGCCCGCAGGCCGACGAGGAGGGCGACCGCCTCGTCCGGGCGCAGCCGCAGGGGCCGGTCGATGCTCGAGGCGTCGATGACCGAGACCCGGTCGGAGTCGAGGTAGTCGATGTCGATGAACACGTCCGGCTGCCCCGGCAGCTCGCAGGTGAAGGCGAGCCGGAGGTCGCGCTCGAGCTGGGCGGTGCTGATCCCGAACGCCGCCGCGGCCTCGGTCTTGGTGACCCCGGGACGCGCCTGCAACCAGGGGATCAGGCTGAGCAGGCGGGCCAGCTGCGCGCTCGCGCCGGCGCCCGAGGTCGTCATGGCCGCCCCCCGGAGTGGCTCTGGACCACGGCGGTGAGCCGGGCCACAACGGCAGCGCGCAGCTGGAGCGGCTCCTCGACGAGCACGGCCGCACCGTACGAGGCGATCTCCTCGGCGATGGCGCCGGAGTCGAAGTAGGGCACCGTCAGCAGGTCCGTACCCTCGTCGATCGGCTCGACCGTCACGGCCCGGCGGCGGAGCCCGTGGCCGGCCCCTGCCCGTACCCGGAGCCGGGCGACCTGCGGCGGGCCCGAGGTGGCGAAGGAGCTGACCCGCCCGCGGAGGTCGGCGTCGACCGGTACCTCGTACGAGCCGGGCTTGCCGTCCGGAGTCACCGGGCCCTCGATGCGGGACAGCCGGAACACCCGCTCGGCGTCGCGGTCGGTGTCGTGCCCGACCACGTACCAGCGGCCACGCTTCGACACCACGCCCCACGGCTGCAGGTGGCGCTGGCCGGTCTGCGTGTCGCGCGACGTGCGGTAGCCGAAGGTCACCGGCCGGCGCAGTGTGACCGCTGTGGTCAGCGGCTCGAACGCCGCCTCGCCCCCCGACAGCCGCGGCTCGATCGCGGGCAGCTCGGTCGGGTCGACGTCGATTCCGTCGGAGCTGACCTTGAGCAAGGCGCGCGCCGCGGCCGACGCCGGACCCTGCTCGCGCCACACGCGGGCCGCGAGGGCGACGGCGGTGAGCTCCTCCCGGGTCAGGCGAAGGGGCGGCAGGCCGTACGTGTCACGGTCGATGCGGTAGCCGGGGTCGTCGTCGATGCCGTCGGCGCCCCCCGTCTCGAGGGGGATGCCGAGCTCGCGCAGCTCGTTCTTGTCCCGCTCGAACATCCGCTCGAAGGCTTCGCCCGTCGGGCACGCGCGGTAGTCCGGGATGGCCGCGCGCAGCTGGTCGCGCGTGATGTACCGCCGGGACTGCGTGAGGCAGAGCACGACCTGGAGGAGCCGCTCGGTCTTGGACTCGGGCATCGGGCGGCTGAGATCGGTGGACGTCGGGGTCAGGGTGCTCGACGTCAGTGGACGTCGAGCAGGTCGATGACGAACACCAGGGTGCGTCCAGAGAGCCGGTGCCCGGCGCCGTCCTTGCCGTACGCGAGGTGCGGCGGGCAGACGAGCTGGCGGCGGCCGCCGACCTTCATCCCCGGGATGCCGTCCTGCCAGCCCTGGATGAGGCCCTTGAGCGGGAACCGGATCGGCTCGCCGCGGTTCCACGACGAGTCGAACTCGTCGCCGGTCTCGAAGTCGACGCCGACGTAGTGCACGAGGACCTGCGCCCCTGGGGTCGCCTCGGCGCCGTCTCCGACGGTGATGTCCTTGATCTCGAGCTCGGCGGGCGGCTCGCCCCCCGGGAAGTCGATCTCGGGCTTCTCGCTCACGTGCTGCTCCTGCCTACGTACTGACGGGTGGATGTCCGCCCACGCTATCGCCCGGGGGCGGCGCGGCTACATGGACTGGATGAGCTTGTCGACCCGCTCGTCGACGGCGCGGAAGGGGTCCTTGCAGAGCACCGTGCGCTGCGCCTGGTCGTTGAGCTTGAGGTGGACCCAGTCGACGGTGAAGTCCCGCCGCTTCTCCTGGGCGTGCTTGATGAACTCGCCGCGCAGCCGGGCGCGGGTGGTCTGCGGCGGCACCGACTTCGCCTCGTACACCGCGAGGTCACGCGTCACCCGCGCCACCTGGTCGCGGCGGTCGAGCAGGTAGTACAGCCCGCGCTTGCGGTTGACGTCGTGGTACGAGAGGTCCAGCTGGGCGACGCGTGGCGACGAAAGCGCCAGCTCGTGCTTCTCGCGGTAGCGGTCGATCATCGTCTGCTTGATGACCCAGTCGATCTCGCGGTCGACGAGCCCGTACTTGCCGGTGTCGACGGCCGTGAGCGTCCGCTCCCAGAGCTCGAGCACCTGCTCGACCACGGAGCCCGGCTCGGCGAGGTCCCGCCTGGCCACGAAGTCCTTGGCCCGCGTGAAGTACTCGGTCTGGATCTCCAGCGCACTGATCTCACGTCCGTTGGCCAGGCGGACGGTACGACGACCGGTGACGTCGTGGCTGATCTCGCGGATCGCCCGGATCGGGTTCTCGAGGCTGAGGTCGCGCATCACGACGCCCGCCTCGATCATCCGGAGCACGAGGTCGGTGGACCCGACCTTGAGCAACGTCGTGGGCTCGGCCATGTTCGAGTCGCCGACGATGACGTGCAGCCGCCGGTAGCGCTCGGCGTCCGCGTGCGGCTCGTCGCGGGTGTTGATGATCGGCCGGCTGCGTGTCGTGGCGCTGGAGACGCCCTCCCAGATGTGCTCGGCCCGCTGGCTGAGGCAGAAGACCGCGCCGCGTGGCGTCTGCAGCACCTTGCCCGCTCCGCAGATGAGCTGACGGCTCACCAGGAACGGGATGAGGACGTCGGCCAGCTTGCCGAAGTCGCCGGCGCGGGTCACCAGGTAGTTCTCGTGGCAGCCGTAGGAGTTGCC
>DAIPJR010000189.1:0-4445 GCA_036770165.1 Actinomycetes bacterium
CGGCTGGACGACGCCCTCGCGGCGGCGGTCACGGCGATCGGGGGCGAGCCGCGCGACGGGCAGCGGCGCATGGCCGAGGCCGTCGCCCACGCGATCGAGTCTGGCGAGCACCTGCTGGTGCAAGCGGGGACCGGTACCGGCAAGTCGCTCGCCTACCTCGTCCCCGCTCTCCTCCACAGCACGACCGCCAAGCAGCCGGTCATCGTGGCCACGGCGACCATCGCGCTGCAACGCCAGCTCGTCGAGCGCGACCTCCCGGCGCTGGTCGAGGCCATGGCGCCGGTGGTCGGCCACCGGCCCGAGTTCGCCATCCTCAAGGGGCGGTACAACTACGCCTGCCAGCACCGGTTGAACGAGGGTGTCGTCGACGAGGGAGCAGACGACGGCACCCTGTTCGACCCGGCGCCCACCACGGCCCTCGGCCGCGACGTCGTACGCCTTCGGAAGTGGGCCGACGAGACCGAGTCTGGTGACCGGGACGAGCTGATCCCCGCACCGATGGACCGGGCCTGGCGATCGGTGTCCGTGACCGCCCACGAGTGCATCGGGCCCTCTCGCTGCCGCTATGCCACCGAGTGCTTCTCCGAGCGGGCGCGCGACCGGGCGCGGCGCGCCGACATCGTCGTGACCAACCACGCGATGCTCGCGATCGACGCGTTCTCCGGGATCCCGCTGCTGCCCGAGCACGACGTCGTCGTCGTCGACGAGGCGCACGAGCTCGTCGACGGGGCGACCGGCGCGGTGACCGACGAGCTCACCGCCGGGATGGTCGAGCGGGCGGCCCGCCGGGTTCGCCGCTACGTCGCCGCGGAGACGCACGACGCGCTCGTCCTCGCCTCCCAGGCGCTCGACGAGGCGTTGCGCGAGGCGGCGCCCGGGCGGGTCGACCAGCCGCGCGGCCTGCTCTTCGACGCGCTGACCGCCCTGCGCGACGTCGGCCACCTCGCAGTCACCGAGACGTCCGGGCGCGACAAGTCGGGCGGGGCCGGCGCCGAGCCCGGCGAGGGCGCCGATGCGGCACGCGTCCAGGCCCGGGCCGCGGTCGAGGAGCTGCATGAGATCGCCGGCCGGGTCGTTGCGGCCGGCTCGGACGATGTCGTGTGGATCACGCAGTCCGACCGCAGGGGCGCCTCGCTGTGGAGGGCGCCGCTGTCGGTGTCGGGGCTGCTGCGGGAGAAGCTGTTCGCGTCCGCCTCGGTCGTCCTCACGTCGGCCACGCTCGAGCTCGGCGGGTCCTTCGACTCGGTCGCCGCGACGCTGGGCCTGGTGAGAGAAGCGCGGGATGCGGGGGATGTGGGGGAGTCGGCACCGACGTGGTCGGGCATCGACGTCGGTTCGCCGTTCGACTACGGCCGGCAGGCCATCTTGTACGTGGCCCGGCACCTGCCGCCGCCTGGTCGCGAGGGGCTGTCCGAGGCGTTCCTGGTCGAGCTCGCCGAGCTCATCGACGCCGCGGGTGGTCGAACGCTCGGCCTGTTCTCCTCGCAACGAGCCGCTGAGCAGGCGGCGGCGGCCATGCGCGAGCGGATCGAGCGGCCGGTGCTCTGCCAGGGTGACGACGCCACCGCAGAGCTGGTGCGCCAGTTCGGGGCCGACCCGGCGACCTGCCTGTTCGGCACGCTCTCGCTGTGGCAGGGCGTCGACGTGCCGGGTGCGTCCTGCCAGCTCGTGGTCATCGACCGGATCCCGTTCCCGCGACCGGACGACCCCCTGGTCAAGGCACGGCAGGACGCGGCCGGGGCGGCCGGCTTCATGACGGTCAGTGCGGCTGGCGCAGCCCTGCTGCTGGCGCAGGGCGCGGGCCGACTGATCCGGTCGGCGTCGGACCGCGGCGTCGTCGCGATCCTGGACTCCCGGCTCGCGACGGCCCGGTACGGCGGGTTCCTGCGTCGCTCGCTGCCGCCGTTCTGGCCGACCGACGACCCCGAGCAGGTCCGCCGGTCGCTGCGAGCTCTCGACGCGCTCGCCCAGGAGGCACCCGGGTCAGAGCCTGCGCCGTCAGACGCTGGGCTTTTAGATCTTTCGCAGGACCGCGGTGACCCGGCCCAGGATGGTGGCGTGGTCTCCGTCGATCGGTGAGTAGTCCGGGTTGTGCGGCAGCAGCCAGACGTGGCCGTCACGGCGCTGGAACGTCTTGACGGTGGCTTCGCCGTCGAGCATCGCCGCGACGATGTCGCCGTTGTCGGCCACCTGCTGCTGCCGGACGACCACCCAGTCGCCGTCGCAGATCGCGGCGTCGACCATGGAGTCGCCGACGACCACGAGCAGGAAGAGGGTGCCCTCGCCGACCAGCTGGCGGGGGAGCGGGAAGACGTCCTCGAGCGCCTGCTCGGCCAGGATCGGGCCACCGGCGGCGATGCGGCCGACCAGGGGCACGTAGGACGGCGTGGGGCGCGCGTCGCCCTCTCCGGTGCTGTCCTGATCGTGCTCGGCGGGCCGCCCGTCGAGGCGACTGTCGGGGCCGACGCTCTCGGGGCCGAAGACCTCGATCGCGCGCGGCCGGTTGGGGTCGCGGCGCAGGAAGCCCTTGCGCTCGAGCGTGCCCAGCTGGTGCGCCACCGAGGACGGCGAGGTGAGCCCGACCGCCTCGCCGATCTCGCGCATGGACGGCGGGTAGCCGCGCCGGTCGACGGCGTCGCGGATCACCTCGAGCACCTTGCGCTGCCGTGGCGTGAGGCCGGCCTCGTCGGGTGGCCCGTCCGGGATCTCGTGCACGCGCTCGTTGCTCACGCCGCCTCCACCTCGATCGTCCGGGTCTGCCGCACGGTGCGGTCCAGATCGCGGTCCAGAACTGTCGGACCGTGGCGGCAGGCTATCCCCAGTCGAACAGATGTTTCAAACACCTGTTCGAAGAAGTTGCCGAGTGTCGTGGACTTCGAGCGTCACCCGGTGTAGAAATCGTACATGCGTTCGATCGAACACCCGTTCGACTTCTGAGAGGCACCGACATGGCCGTCACTTCCTTGAGCACCCCGTCGTTCGCTCGCCAGAGCCCCGTCCCTCTGACGCTGAAGCTGACCCGCCGCGGCCGCGTGCTCCTCGTGCTGGCCCTGGTGCTTGCCGCCTTCGTCGCGGTCTCCGTGGCCCGCATCGGCACGCAGGCCGGCACCACGTACACCGGGCCCGCGACGAGCACGGTCACCGTCCACCCCGGGGAGACGTTGTGGCAGATCGCCCGCTCGGTGGCGCCCGGTGACGACCCGCGCGACACGATCCACCGCCTCGAGCAGCTGAACGGGCTCGCCAGCCCCGTCGTCCAGGCCGGGCAGCGCCTGGTCGTGCCGCGCTAGCGGCTGCTGGTCGGGCGCGACACGCCGGGCGCGAAAGCGTCGACGACTGGTACTGGACATGTACGGGCGAGCGGTCTACGGTTCACCAGATCTAGTAGTGACATCGATGTAATTAGTCCACAGGTTGTGGTTCTGAGTGCACAGGTGTCTGCTGGTTACCCCCAGCCTCGTCCTCAGGTTGTCCCCAGATCCGTCCACAGGTCGCCGCACCCCGATCCACAGGAGCACATGGTGCACTGCCCGTTCTGCCGCCACGACGACTCCCGGGTCGTCGACTCCCGCGCCGCCGACGACGGCACGTCGATCCGCCGTCGCCGGCAGTGCCCGGAGTGCGGCCGGCGGTTCACGACGGTCGAGACGGCGAGCCTGACCGTCATCAAGCGGTCCGGGGCAGCCGAGCCGTTCAGTCGGGCCAAGGTGCTCGCCGGCGTCCGCAAGGCCTGCCAGGGCCGACCGGTCACCGAGGACGACCTCGCCCTGCTCGCCCACCGGGTCGAGGAGTCCGTCCGGTCGTCAGGGGCTGCCGAGCTCGAGGCCCACGAGGTCGGCCTGGCCATCCTCGGCCCGCTGCGGGAGCTCGACGAGGTCGCCTACCTGCGCTTCGCCTCGGTCTACCGCGGCTTCGAGTCCCTGGCCGACTTCGAGGCCGAGATCGGGCTGCTGCGGGCCGAGCGCGAGCTCACCAGTGCCGATCCGCCCACGACAGCCGACCTCGCGGCCCCTTAGCCGCTGCGCACGTCCCCGCCGGGGGGAAGCCCGGCAATCCCCTCGTTGTTGACCAGTAAGAGTCCTAAGGAGGACGGCACGACATGACGGAGACGGTGAACGGTTCGAAGGCCGACACGCAGCCGACGGTGAAGCGGGGTGGGCTCACGATGGAGCGCATCTACACCGCGCCCGGGGTGCACCCCTACGACGAGGTGACCTGGGAGCGTCGCGACGTCGTCCAGACCAACTGGAAGTCGGGCGAGACCGTCTTCGAGCAGCGTGGCGTCGAGTTCCCCGACTTCTGGTCGGTCAACGCCTCGACCATCGTCACCACCAAGTACTTCCGCGGAGCCGTCGGCACCGAGCAGCGCGAGTGGAGCCTGAAGCAGCTGATCGACCGCGTCGTGCTCACCTACACCGCGGCCGGCAAGGAGCACGGCTACTTCG
>DAIPJR010000190.1:0-4420 GCA_036770165.1 Actinomycetes bacterium
GGACCTGCCCGCGTACTTCCTGGCCTCGACGCCCACCGACCAGCTGGGCGCCCTGCAGCTCGGCTCGCGCCCGTCGCGCCGCCCGGACAGCGGCAGCGGTCTCGACGGGCTGCGCGCGATCCCCTGGGTGTTCGGCTGGACTCAGTCGCGGCAGATCGTGCCCGGCTGGTACGGAGTCGGCGCCGGGCTGCAGGCCGCCCGGGAGGCGGGGCTGTCCGACGTGCTCGACGAGATGTACGCCGAGTGGCACTTCTTCCGCACCTTCGTCTCCAACGTCGAGATGACGCTGGTGAAGACCGACCTGCGGGTCGCGCGGCGCTACGTCGAGACGCTGGTCGAGCCGTCGCTGCGGGCGCCGTTCGCGCTCGTCGAGGACGAGTACGCCCGAACGGTCGACGAGGTGCTGCGGCTGTCCCGGGAGGACTCGTTGCTCGGCGGCTCCGACCGGCTGCGGCGCACGCTGGAGGTGCGCGACGCCTACCTCGCGCCGCTGCACGACCTGCAGATCTCGCTGCTCCAGCGGGTGCGCACCGAGCACGACCCGGACGACGAGCTGCGCCGCGCGCTCCTGCTCAGCGTCAACGGCATCGCCGCCGGCCTGCGCAACACCGGCTGACCCGTCTTCGCCGGCGCGCGCGCCGCGCCCACCGGATCGGCGGGACCGTCCAAGATGGGCACGTGCGGCGATCCGGGCGGACGAGGTGACGCAGGGCGCCGGCTCGAAGCGGCCCCGGGGCTGGCCGCGACTTGCTGCCGCGACCGGCTCGACGACACGGGCTGCGGGGCGCCAGCTCACCGAGCAGCTCGGCGGGACGCAGCGAACCCGCGTGGTCGTGATCCTGGCCTGCGTGCTCGGCCTGTCGGGGGCCGACGCGGCGACGGTCGGCGCCGCTGCCACCCAGCTGAGGGCGGCGCTCGGCATCGGGGACACCGGCATCGGCCTGCTCGTGACGGCCGCATCGCTGGTCGGAGCGGTGGCGAGCCTCCCGTTCGGGGTGCTGGCGGACCGGGTCCGACGGACCTGGACCCTCGGCGGCGCGGTGGCGTTCTGGGGCGTCGCCATGATCTGGAGCGCCACGGCCTCCAGCTACGGCGAGCTGTTGCTGGCCCGGCTTGCCCTGGGCGCGGTCACCGCAGCGTCCGGTCCCGTGGTGGCCTCGCTGGTCGGCGACTACTTCGCGGCCGGGGAGCGCGGCCGGATCTACGGCTTCATCCTCGCTGGCGAGATGCTCGGCGCGGGCTTCGGCTTCGCCGTCAGCGGCGACCTCGCCGCGCTGTCCTGGCGGGCCTCGTTCGTCGCCCTGGCGATCCCGGCCTTCGCCCTCGCCGTCGCCGTCGTGCGCATGCCCGAGCCGTTGCGCGGCGGCCAAGGCGTCCTCCCGCACCTGACGGCCACCTCGGATCCAGCGGACGACTACGAGCCGGAGCCGCCCGAGCAGCGGGAGCAGCGGGAGCCGCGCCACCACGACGCGCAGGAGCTGGCGGTCCAGCTGGGCGTGCGGCCCGCACAGTCGCGGATCCTGCGCACGGACGCCCGCAAGATGGGCCTGCTCGAGGCCACGCGCTTCGTCCTCCGGCTGCGTACCAACGTGCTGCTCATCGCCTCGAGCGCGTGCGCGTACTACTTCCTGGCGGGGGTCCAGACGTTCGGCGTGGAGTTCGCGAAGGACCAGTTCGGGGCCACCCAGGCCGTCGCGAACGTGCTGCTGCTCGTGATCGGGGTCGGCGCCGTAGGCGGAACCTTCTCGGGCGGCATCATCGGCGACGCCCTGCTGCGCAGGGGCAGGCTCAAGGCCCGGGTGACGACAGCCGCGGTAGCCGCGACGGCCGCGACGCTGCTGTTCGTGCCCGCCCTGCTCACCCACAGCCTGCTCGCCGCGGTCCCGTACCTGATGGGCGCGGCGTTCTTCCTTGCCGGGCAAGGTCCACCGCTCGACGCCGCCCGGCTCGACATCGTCCCCGCGCCGCTCTGGGGGCGTGCCGAGGCCGTCCGGACGTTGCTCCGCTCCCTCGCCCAGTCGCTCGCGCCACTGGCCTTCGGGGTCTTGTCCGAGCACGTCTTCGGCGGCGGCCCGACCAGCCTGCGGTCGACGTTCGCAGTCATGCTGGTCCCGCTGGCGGTGAGTGCCTTCCTGCTGAACAAGGCCCGCCGCACCTACCCGGTGGACGTGGCGACGGCGGCCGCGGCGGTCCCCCAGACGCCTCCACCTGATTCACGGTGACCAACGACCGCCGAGCGCGCCGGGCTGGACAGTCCGAGAGTGCGCTCATCATCCCGATGCCCGCGGCCGAGGCAGCCGTGGGTGACCTGCGTCGGCGCCTCGACCCCTCAGCCGCGCTCGGGGTGCCCGCGCACGTCACGATCCACTTCCCCTGGGTGCCCGATGATCGGGTGGACGCCCGCGTCCTCGACGACCTGGCGACACTGGCGGCCGAAGTCGCGAGCTTCGACGTCACGCTCCGCCGGACAGCGTGGTTCGACCGCGAGCTGCTGTGGCTGGACCCCGAGCCGCGCGAACCCTTCCTGCGGCTGATCGCCGGCAGTGCGAGCCGATGGCCCGATCTCCCCTTGTACGGCGGGCAGTTTGCCGACGTCGTCCCCCACGTGACGGTCGGGATCGCTGCCATGGGTTCGCTGGTCGGCCTGGACGAGATCGTGGGCGCCCGCCTGCCGGTCGGCGACCGCGCGACAGAGCTGCAGTGGATCACCCGGACGGCGCCGGATCCATGGATCGTCCGCTGTGCGCTCGCGCTTGGATGATCGGGAGCACGAGCGGTCCGGCTGGGAGGTGCCAGGCTCTGCGTCAGTCGATCGGTCGGTAGCCCGAGCACATGACACGCAGCCAGCCGATCCGGCCGTCTCGCCCCGAGAGGTACGCCTGCTGCTCGACCAGGTGCAGCCCGTCGGCGTTGCGGATGCGGAAGCGGTAGCCGACCCGCTCGCGGTCGGCGAAGGCCGTGGTCTCGACCATCTCCACGTCCTCGATGACGTCGCCGTCGTCGAACCAGAAGGCGATCGCCGCGACCACTTCCTCCGGGCTGCGAGCGTCCCAGAAGCGCCGCGGTGTCATTGCGTGGAAGTCGACCTCGGGATGCAGGAGCTCGAGCACGGCGGCGTGGTCCTTGGCTGCGACAGCCTGCCCGAAGGCCGTCGCAAGTGTCGTCTCATCCATGCGTCCAACTGTGCCACTTCTGCGGCCCCCTTTCCCTAGGCGTCGCGCGCTGGGATCATCGACCCGTGGCCATCGACGCGCCCTCCGCGAGCCGCCGAACCGAACACCTCGGCCTGCCCGCAGCGTCGCTCGGTGCGGTCCTCGTCGTGCCGCTGGCTACGGCGACAGCGACTTGGTGGCTCATCGGCGACCGCTCGCTCCCATCGGACCGCCGGCACTACCTCGACTACTTCTGGCCCAAGCCGGCCCTACCTCCGGTCTTCGAGACCCTCGTCGGAGCTTTGGCCGCCCTGCTTCTGCTCGGCTGTGTGGGAGTCCTCATGCGGGCGACGCGATGGCGGGCGATGGATCAGCGCTGGTGGGCCGTCACCTGCTTGCTCGGCGCCGCTGGCCTCGTGACCGGGATGATCGTGCGGAGCTTGTCCGCGGGCTTCCCGGGGGCCTCGACCGGCGGCGACTTGCTGGTCCCTCTGGGCCTCCCGCTGGGCGCGGGTCTGGTCCTGGCCGCCGCGGTCGTGGCGGGTCGGATCGCAGGGACGCGCCGGACGCCCTAGGGACCGACGTCGAGCATGGTCAGCAGCAGCTCGCGGACCCGGGCCGCATCGGCCTGGCCGCGGGTGGCCTTCATGACGGCGCCGACGATGACGCCGGAGGCCGCGACCTTGCCGGAGCGGATCTTGTCGACCACGTCCGGGTGCGCCGCGACCGCCTCGCCGATGGCGGCGAGCAGCGAGTCGTCGTCACCCACCACCTGCAGCCCACGCGCGGCGACGACGTCGTCGGGCGAGCCCTCGCCGGCGAGCACGGCCTCCACGACGGTACGGGCCATCGAGTCGGTGAGGGCTCCGTCGCGTACGAGCTCGATGACGCGGGCGACATCTGCAGGGAAGATGGCCAGCTCGCCGAGGTCGGTCTCCCGCTCGTTGGCCAGCCGGGCGAGCTCGCCCATCCACCACCGGCGGGCGGCACCCGGGTCGGCGCCGTCGGCGATGGTCGCCTCGATGACGTCGAGGGCGTCGGCGTTGACGACGGCCGACATCTCCAGGTCGCTGAGCCCCCAGTCGGACTGCAGCCGGCGCCGGCGCAGCGACGGCAGCTCGGGCAGCGCGGCCCGCAGCTCCTCGACCCAGGCCGCGTCCGGCGCGACCGGTACGAGGTCGGGCTCCGGGAAGTACCGGTAGTCCTCGGCCTCCTCCTTGCTGCGTCCCGAGGTGGTGCTGCCGGTGTCCTCGTGCCAGTGCCGCGTC
>DAIPJR010000191.1:0-4418 GCA_036770165.1 Actinomycetes bacterium
TGCTCACGCACGTCGCCGACCGCATCCGCGGCGCGCTGCGACCCTCCGACATGGTCGCGCGGCTCGGCGGGGACGAGTTCGCCGTCCTGCTGCCCACGGTCGCGAGCGCCGCGGCGGCGACGGAGATCGCCCACCGGATCCAGGCAGCGCTCTCTGAGCCGTACAACTTCGAGGGCGTCCTCCTCGAGCTCGAGGCGAGCGTCGGCATCGCGCTGTACCCGGACCATGGCGCCGACGTCTCGCAGCTGCAGCGGTCGGCCGACGTGGCGATGTACCTGGCGAAGGACGAGCGGTCGGGCATCGAGGTCTACTCGGCCGACAAGGACCAGAACTCGACGACCCGCCTCGGCCTCCTCGGGTCCCTGCGGCAGGGCATCGACGGTGGCCAGCTCGAGCTGCACTACCAGCCCAAGGTCGCCCTCGGTACGGGTGCCGTGGTCGGCGTCGAGGCGCTGGTCCGCTGGCGGCATCCGACCCGCGGGCTGATCTTCCCCGACGAGTTCATCCCGCTGGCCGAACGGTCCGGGCTGATGCACCGGCTGACCGCGTACGTCGTCGACGCCGCGCTGGAGCAGGCCGCCCGGTGGTGGGCCGTCGGCCTCGAGATCCCGGTCGCCGTCAACGTGTCCGCCCGAGACCTGCACGGGACACTGCTCGCCGAGACCGTGGGGCGCGGGCTGGCCCGGCACGGGCTGCCGGCCGGCGCGCTACGGCTCGAGCTCACCGAGCGCGTCCTGATGTCCGAGCCCGGTCGCGTCGCCGGCACCCTCGCGGCGCTCGAGCGGCTGGGCGTGCAGCTCAGCCTCGACGACTTCGGTACGGGCTACTCCTCCCTCGTGCTCCTGCAGCGCCTGCCGGTGAGCGAGATCAAGATCGACCGCTCGTTCGTCAAGCGCCTCCTGACGTCACCGGACGACACGAAGATCGTCCGTTCGATCGTCGACCTCGCCCACGCGCTGGGCATCGAGGCGGTCGCCGAGGGGGTCGAGACGGAAGAGATCTGGGACGTGCTCGAGGCGCTCGGCTGCGACAGCGCGCAGGGTTGGTACGTGAGCCGGCCGCTCCCGGCCGAGCGGGCCACCGAATGGCTGTTCCGGCACCCGAGTCGCGCACCGGCGCTGCGGATGCTCCGTGGCGGGGCCGCGGCGGACGCACCGCCGCAGCCGGTCACCGGGCTCGCCTGACCAGCCGCTCGTCACATTTCTCAAGATCGCGGCCGTACCGCCCGACAGTCTCAGTGGGGATCTGCGAAGGCGCGAGCCGGGAGCACAGGGGAGGTGTCGTGAGGGGCAAGTCGTCGGAACGGCCGTCGTTGGCCAAAGTGTCGCTGTTCGCCTTGACCTGGCACCTGTCGGTCTGGGGTGGTTGGGCGCTCGTCGTGGCCGCTGCCGTCAAGGTCCAGCCCGTCATGGGTCGGATGCCCACCGTCTTCTGGGTGATGGCCGCGCTCGTCGTGCTGGGCGAGCTCCGCCCGGTGCGCACCGCCGGCTCGTACGACGCTCAGGGCACCGTCACGTCGACCGCGTTCGTCTTCGCGATCCTGTACCTGTGGGGCCTGTGGCCTGCGCTGCTGCTCCAGGCGGGCGTCACCGTGACGTCGGAGCTGGTCAAGCGCAAGCGCACCTGGATCATGTTCTTCAACGTGGGCCAGTACGTCCTGTCGGTGACCGGCGCCTGGATCGTGATGGTCCTCGTCGGCCTGCCGGACGGCATCGCGCACGCCGGTCGTCCCCTGCGAGGCGTCGACCTGCTGTGGATCGTGCCCAGCTGGGTCGTCTGGTTCGTCATCAACAACGTGCTGGTGTCGGGCGCCGCCGGCGACACGGGGACGGGCTTCGCCGAGGCGTTCTTCGACGACATCTTGTTCTACGTCGTCACGTCGGCGGCCGTGCTGGCCCTGTCGCCCCTGGTCGTCTTCGCGGCGCAGGCCAGCGCCTGGTTCGTCCCCCTGTTGCTCATCCCGATGTTCGCGGTGCACAAGACCGCGCAGATCTCGTTGGAGGAGCAGCACAAGGCCCTGCACGACGCCCTCACCGGCCTGCCGAACCGCAAGTACCTGCAGCGCGAGCTGGGCGAGGCCGTCGAGCGGGTCGACGCGCCGCCCTTCGCCCTGGCGCTGCTCGACCTCGACCGGTTCAAGGAGGTCAACGACACCCTCGGGCACCACGTCGGCGACCGGTTGCTCCAGCTGGTGGCGATCCGGATCCGCTCGGTCCTGCGTCCCGAGGACCTCGTGGCGCGGCTCGGCGGTGACGAGTTCGCCATGTACCTGCCCGACATCGAGTCCGACCGGGCCGCGGCCGACGTGGCCCTGCGGATCCGGGCCGCGCTGGTCGAGCCGTTCCAGCTCGAGGACGTGCTGCTCGAGCTGGAGGCCAGCATCGGCATCTCGGTGTTCCCGGCGCACGGACGCGACGTCGAGCAGCTGATGCGACGCGCCGACGTGGCCATGTACCTCGCGAAGGAGCAGCAGACCGAGGTCGAGGTCTACGACCCGGCGAAGGACCACAACTCCACGGACCGCCTGGGCCTGCTGGCCTCGCTGCGCCGCGCGCTGGACGCGGGCGAGCTGGCCCTCCACTACCAGCCCAAGGTCGCGCTGGAGAGCGGCGGGGTGGTGGGCGTCGAGGCCCTCATCCGCTGGAACCACCCGGTGCGGGGGTACATCCCGCCCGACGAGTTCATCCCCCTGGCGGAGACGTCCGGGCTCATGCATCGGCTCACCGCGTACGTCATCGACACGGCGCTCGCGCAGGTGGCCCTCTGGCGGGACGAGGGCTTCCTCGTGGCCGTCGCCGTCAACGTGTCCGCGCGGGACCTGCACGGCTCGGAGCTCGCCCGTACCGTCTCGGAGTCTCTCGCCAAGCACCGCGTCCCGGCGACGCTGCTCAAGCTCGAGCTCACCGAACGCACCCTGATGGTCGAGCACACCCGGGTCCTCGACACCCTGATCGCCCTGGAGGCTCTCGACGTCGAGCTGAGCCTCGACGACTTCGGTACGGGCTACTCGTCCATGTTCATGCTGAAGCGGCTGCCGGTCAGCGAGATCAAGGTGGACCAGTCGTTCGTCAGCAGGCTCAGCCAGGACGGGGAAGACATCTCCATCGTCCGCTCGATCATCGAGCTCGCACACGGACTCGGGCTGCAGGCCGTCGCGGAGGGCGTCGAGACCGAGGAGGTCTGGGACCAGCTCGTCGGCCTCGGCTGCGACACGGCGCAGGGCTGGTTCGTCAGCCGGCCGATGCCGGCCGAGGCAGCGACCGCCTGGCTGCGCACCCACTACGCGCAGATGCGCGAGCAGGCGGCCGCGACTGTGGAGCGCAGGCTCGTCTCGGAGGGCAAGCCGGCCTCTGCCTAGGAGTCCGACCGGGCCTACTGCCTAGGATGGGCGCACCATGCCGGCGATCACCCCAGAAGAGGTCGCGCACCTTGCGGTGCTCGCCCGTCTCGACCTCCCGGCCGAGCACCTTGCCCGGCTGCGGGCCGAGCTCGACATCATCTTGAGCTCCGTCGCCACGGTGGCGGAGGTGGCGGCCGCCGACATCCCCCCGACGTCCCACCCGCTTCCGCTGACCAACGGGACGCGGCCCGACGTCGTTCAGCCGTGCCTGACGGTCGAGCAGGCACTGTCGGCCGCTCCGGCTGTGGAGTCCGAGCGCTTCCGGGTGCCGCGCATCCTGGACGAGGAGTAGTCGGTGACCGACCTCACCCGGCTCACTGCGAGCGAGCTGGCCACGGCCGTCGTCTCTGGCGAGGCCTCGGCCGTCGAGGTGGCGCAGGCCCACCTCGACCGGATCGGAGCCGTCGACGGGGCCGTGCACGCGTTCCTGCACGTCGACACCGAGGGTGCTCTTACGGCCGCACGAGCCGTCGACGCGGCCCGCTCCGCGGGGCACCCGCTCGGCCCTCTCGCCGGCGTACCCCTCGCGCTCAAGGACGTCCTGACGATGGAGGGCGTCCCGACAACGTGTGGCTCGCGGATCCTCGAGGGCTGGCGGCCGGCTTACGACGCGACGGTCACCCGCCGGCTCAAGGAGGCCGGCATCGTGATCCTCGGCAAGACCAACATGGACGAGTTCGCGATGGGGTCCTCGACCGAGCACTCCGCGTACGGCCCGACCCACAACCCCTGGGACCTCGGGCGGATCCCGGGCGGTTCCGGCGGCGGTTCCGCGGCCTCGCTCGCCGCGTACGAGGCGCCGCTAGCCATCGGTACCGACACCGGCGGCTCGATCCGGCAGCCGGCGGCGGTGACCGGCACCGTCGGCGTCAAACCCACCTACGGGGGCGTGTCCCGCTATGGCCTCGTGGCGCTCGCGTCGTCGCTCGACCAGGCCGGCCCCTGCGCACGTACCGTCCTGGACGCTGCCCTGCTGCACGCGGTCATCGGCGGCCACGACCCGCACGACTCGACGTCG
>DAIPJR010000192.1:0-3643 GCA_036770165.1 Actinomycetes bacterium
ATCCCGTCCAGCCAGAAGTGGTTGGCCGTGGCCACGACGACGACGCAGGTGACGAGCGGGTGCAGCAGGATCAGGAAGCGCCACCGGCTGGTACTCACCTTGATCACCACGTACGCGATCAGGATCGCCCACCCGACGTGCACGGACGGCAGGGCGGAGAGCTGGTCGGCGATGCCGCTCCCGAACGGTCCGTAGATCGACTGCCCGTACAGCGTCGCGGTGTCGACGAAGCCCATGTTGGTGAGCATCCGGGGCGGCGCCACCGGGATCATCTGCACGAGCAGGCAGCTGCCGGTGAGGAGCACGAGGGTGTTGCGCGCCCACGGGTACCGGTCGCGGTGCCGGACGAACAACCAGACGAGGAAGATCACGATGCTGTTGATGTGGACGTACAGGTAGAAGGTGTTCATCGCCTTGATGAGCAGCGGGTGCGGGAGGAACAGGTGCTGCACCCAGAGCTCGCTCGGCAGCGGGAGCCACCTCTCGCCGATGACGATCTCGCGCGCCCGGTCGAACGCTCCTGCGACGCGGGTGAGCGCGAGCCCACCGGCGAACTGCCACAGGGTGAACAGCGCCATCACCACGGCACCCTCGCGGGCCCCTGCCGTCACGACGGGGAACCAGCGGCGCGACGAGACCTGACGACGGACGAGCAGTCGAGGCAGCACGAAGCCGACGATCGCGAACATCAGCGCGAGCGCGGCGGACTGCTGCATGCGCAGCTCGAAGTGCGGCACGCGGCCTACCCGCCGCCGCCGGCGGCCGCGCGAGCCGCGACGAACGCCTCCACAGCCGTGTCGATGTCGTCGGCCGAGTGGGCGGCCGAGAGCTGTACCCGGATGCGGGCCAGGCCCTTGGGCACCACGGGGAACGAGAAGGCCACGGCGTAGACGCCACGCTCGAAGAGCTCCTCCGCCACGCGTCCCGCCACGACCGCGTCGCCGAACATGACCGGCACGATCGGGTGCTCACCGGGCAGCAGCTCGAAACCCGCCGCCGCCATCCCCGATCGGAACCGTGCCGCGTTGGCGCGCAGCCGGTCCCGCAGCTCGCCGGACTCGGCCAGCAGGTCAAGGACGCGGAGGGACGCGGCCACGATCGACGGCGCCACCGAGTTGGAGAACAGGTACGGGCGGGCGCGCTGGCGCAGGACCTGCACGATCTCGGTACGGGCGGCGACGTAGCCGCCGGAGGCCCCTCCGAGCGCCTTCCCCAGCGTCCCGGTGAGGATGTCGATGCGGTCGGAGACGCCGAACAGCTCCGGGGTACCGGCACCGCTCGGCCCCATGAAGCCGACCGCGTGCGAGTCGTCGACCATCACGAGCGCGTCGTACTGGTCGGCCAGCGCGCAGATCTCGTCGAGCGGAGCGAGGTAGCCGTCCATGGAGAAGACGCCGTCGCTGACGACCAGCCGGTAGCGCTTGTCGGCGCTCTCCTTCAGCTGCTGCTCCAGCTCGGCCATGTCGCGGTTGGCGTACCTGCGCCGCTCGGCCTTGCACAGGCGTACGCCGTCGATGATCGAGGCATGGTTGAGGGCGTCGGAGATGACGGCGTCGCGCTCGTCCAGCAGCGCCTCGAACACGCCACCGTTGGCGTCGAAGCAGGACCCGAACAAGATGGCGTCCTCGGCGCCGAGGAACCCGGCCAGCCGTTCCTCGAGGGTGCGGTGGATGGTCTGCGTACCGCAGATGAACCGCACCGACGCCATGCCGAAGCCCCACGTGAGCAGCGCATCCCGAGCCGCATCGACGACTCGCTCGTCGTCGGCGAGGCCCAGGTAGTTGTTGGCGCACAGGTTGAGGACCGGGCGGCCGGTCTCGTCCGTCACGTGCGTGGCCTGGGGCGAGGACATGACCCGTTCGGGCTTGAAGACACCCGTGGCGCGCATCTCGTCGAGCCGCCCGGCCAGCTCGGCGCGCAGGGCGTCGGTGACGTGCGTCATCAGGCCTCCGACCAGTCGAGGATGACCTTGCCGCAGTGGCCGCTCGCCGCGACGTCGAAGGCCTCCTCGAACGCGGTGTACGGGAAGCGGTGCGTGATCACGGGGGCGATGTCGAGGCCCGCGTTGATGAGGACTGACATCGCGTACCAGGTCTCGAACATCTCGCGTCCGAAGATCCCCTTGATGGTGAGCATCGAGTGGATGACGCGGTCCCAGTCGAACTGGATGTCGCCGGACGGCAGGCCCAGCAACGCCATCTCACCGCCGTGCGCCATCGTCTGGATCATCGAGTGCAGTGCAGCCGGGGCACCGGACATCTCCAGCCCGACGTCGAAACCCTCGACCATGCCGAGCTCGGTCATGACCTCGTCGAGCGACGTGGTCGACACGTCGACGGCCTTCGTGACGGCACCCATGGACCGGGCCAGCTCGAGCCGCTCCGTACTGATGTCGGTGATGACGACGTGTCGGGCCCCGGCATGGCGTACGACGGAGGCCGCCATGATGCCGATCGGGCCGGCACCGGTGATGAGGACGTCCTCGCCGAGCACCCGGAAGCTCAGCGCGGAGTGCACCGCGTTGCCGAAGGGGTCGAAGATCGCCGCCACGTCGGGGTCGATGGGCCGGGGGTGCCGCCACACGTTCGTCGCGGGCACGACGACGTACTCGGCGAAGCCGCCGTCGCGGTCGACCCCCACGCTGACGGTGTTCGGGCACAGCTGGCGGGCACCACCGAGGCAGCTGCGGCACCGACCGCAGACGAGGTGGCCCTCGACGCTCACCAGGTCGCCCACGTCGACGGTGTCGACACCACGACCGAGCGCCTCGACCCGGCCGGCGATCTCGTGACCGATCACGACCGGTGGCTTGAGGGCGCCCTGCGCCCACGTGTCCCACGCCCGGATGTGCAGGTCGGTGCCGCAGATCCCGGTGCGCAGCACCTTGATCAGCACCTCGCCGGGGCGGGCAGTCGGCTCGGGGACGTCACGCAGCCACAGCCCGGGTGCAGCCTCGGCCTTGACGAGTGCCTTCATGTCGATCTCCTCCGGAGGACGGGAGGCCACCGGACCACGGCGACGGTCGCGGGGCAATCCTCCACAGGGGCGGGTACGTAGCTACCGACTGTACGCAGTGGAGCGGCGCGGCTCGTCCCGAGCGCCGAAGTCGGCCGGTCGCCGTCAGCTGCCGTCAGCCGTCGAGCAAGGCGGCGGCGACGGTCGCGCGGTGCTCGGCGGGGCCGCCGGCATACATCCGGTTGGCCAGCGCGCGCTTGTAGTAGCGGTGCGCGACGTGCTCCCAGGTCATCCCGATGCCGCCGAGCACCTGGATCGCGGCCTCGGTGGCGAAGACCCCCGCCTCCCCGGCCGCCGACTTGGCCGCGGCGCACGCACTGTCGACGACCGCCGGGTCGACCTCGCCCGGCTCGGTCTCCGACGTCGCGACGAACCAGGCGGCCCGGTAGGCCAGGCTGCGGGCCAGCTCAGTCTGGACGTAGACGTCGGCGATGCGGTGCGAGATGGCCTGGTAGGTACCGATCACCCGGCCGAACTGCTCGCGCTGAGCGGCGTGCGCCGTGGCGGCGTCGAGCGCCCACTGGGCCACGCCGACCGACTCGAGCGCCAGGCCGGCGAGCGCTCGGCGCCGCATCGCCGTCAGGACCGTGGGTACGCCCGGCGAGTCGGCGGCCAGGGCGGTCGCGGG
>DAIPJR010000192.1:3653-4415 GCA_036770165.1 Actinomycetes bacterium
GAGCTGGCCGATCCGCCGCGTACCGTCGGTCGTCTCGAGCAGGCCGATGACCGGCGCGGGGTCCGCGCGATGGGCCAGCTCGACGACGAAGACACCGGGCCCCTCGGGCGTGCGGGCCAGCACGACGGCCTGCTCGGCGGCGCCGAGGTCAGCCACGTCGGACTTCGTCCCCGTCAGCAGCCAGTCCCCGCCGGGCTGCGCCTCGGCCCGGCACGCGATCTCCGCCGGGGAGCCGAACGAGGCCGGCCCGCGCAGCTCGCCCCAGGCGACGGCGGTGCGCCTCGTCGCGTCGAGCCCAGCACCTGATCCGTCAGCGGGTCCCCCGGCTACGAGCGCCGGGGTCGCGACCACGCTGCTGAGCAACGGCGCCGGGAGCAGCGCCAGCCCGGCCTCCTCCAGGAGCACGGCCTCGTCGAGGAACCCACCGCCGCCGCCGGGGGTAGAGATGCCGACCCAGCCGAGGCCGACGAGCTCGGCCCACAGCATCGCGTCGTGGCCGCCGAACGCGCCCGGACGGTCCGGCTCGTCGGCCAGCTCGTGGATGCGCGCCGGGGGCAGGCGATCGGCGAACCACCTGCGGGCCGTGCTGCGCAGCTCGAGCTGGTCGTCGCTGAACGCGAAGTCCATGAATACCTCTCCGGTCGGGCGCCCACCCGCCGCCCCTCCCGGCGCTTGGGGGTTGGGTGGGCGGGGGGGGTGGGTGGGTGGGTGGGTGGCTAGCGGGAGCGGGGGAGGCCGACGACGCGCTCGGCGATGATGTTG
>DAIPJR010000193.1:0-1836 GCA_036770165.1 Actinomycetes bacterium
GGTGTCCGGCAGGCCACTTTCGACCGGCGCGGCCAGCACCGTCGCGACGTACGTGGAGGACGCCGCCTGGCCGAACGCGTCCGTGACCCGGTAGCGAACCGTGTCGGCGCGCCCGGTGAACCCAGGGTCCGGGGTGAACGTCAGCGTGTGCCCCGAGACCGCGTAGACGCCCTGTCCAGGGATCACGATGCGTGTGGTCGCGTGGCCCTTCGCGTCGAGCAGGCTCAGGACCCAGCCGGTCCGTACCGTCGGCCAGGCCGATTGGACCACGCCGGCCGGGCCGGTCGAGCTCTTCGGCGCCGCCGTGGGCCCGGCGGGCGGCGTGACGTGGACGGTCACGGTAGCGGTCGCGGTGTCACCCGACGCGTCGGTGATCGTGTACGTGAAGGTGTCCGTGCCGGCGAAACCGGCCTTGGGCGTGTAGGTGATGCCCGCGGCGGTGACCGTGGCGGTCCCGTGCGTGACGGCACCGATCGAGTGCACGGTCAGGCTGGCGCCGCAGTCGTTGGCCAGCACGTGGATCGGCACGCTGTGACCCACCGTGGTCGTCGCTGAGTCGGCGGTCGCCGTCGGGAGCAGCTCGAGCGAGACCGAGTCGAGGAAGTTCCCGTACGAGGGGTTGAACGCCTCCGCGATAGCCGCGAAGGCGAACCGGGTCGTCGTCTGGCCCGCCGGGACGGTGTAGACGCCGGTGTAGTGCCCCCAGGCAGTCGTGCCGTCCGCCATGTCGGCGCCCGCCTGCCCGTCGGGCACCTGTGCCACGAGGGGGCCACCAGGGGCGCCGACCTGGAGCTGCATCGTGTCGGTGCCGGCGCGTCCCCGGTGGGCGAGGTGCCAGCGGATCTTCGTGCCGGGTGTGGTGGCGACGTCCTGCGTCAGCGTGTCCTGCGCGTTGGCGTTGATCTCGACGAACTGCGCCCCGCTGTCGGCCGGCACCCCGAGGAAGCCGTCCTTCCACACCTCGATCACGAGGCTCGGGTCGTTGGTGGACCATCCGATGCCCGGAGTGGGGCTGCCCGCGTTCGCTGCGGGGACGTCGCCGTTCACGCCCGGGATCGACGGCACCTCCATGCCCCCGTTGATCAGGGGCGGGATGGTCGGGCACGACGTCGAGGCGCTCGCCTGGGCCGCCGGCAGGGCGACGGTCAGGAGCGAGGCGCAGGTGATCGCCAGCGCCGTCAGCAGGGAAGCTCGGACATTCCAGACAGTCGGCACACCCGCACCATACAAGCCCTCGGTCCGTCGCCTAGGGCGGCGGATGGCTGATACCGGGCCGCGCTGGCTGGCAGGCCGGCCAACCGGCGTCGGTCTCGGCCAGTGGGCGTGGCTCAGGACCAGTGCTGGCCGGTGGGGGAGTCGGTGACGGCGACACCGAGGGCGGCCAGGGCCTCGCGCAGGCGGTCCGACTCGGCCCAGTCCTTCGCGCCGCGCGCCGCGGCCCGCGCGGCCAGCAGCTCGGTCGCGCCGTCGGGCAGGTCCGCCGGAGCGGCCGGGGCTCGGCCCACGTCGCGTACGAGATCGAGGCCCAGCAGCTGGTCCAGGTGGGCGAACGCCTCGAACTTGGCGCCCTCGGGCACTGCGGAGTCGCGCTCGAGGCGGCGCAGCGCCTGCAGTGCGCGCGGGGTGTCAAGGTCGTCCTCGAACGCCGACACGACCTCGGTCTCGTACGACCCGGGCATCGGCTTCGACGGTGACTCCGCCCACGCGGCGACCAGCGAGCGCCACCGCGACAGGTGCGAGTCGGCGGCGGCGAGAGCGGCCCAGCTGAGATCGACCTGGGTGCGGTAGCGGCTGCCGAGGAACTTCCCGTATGCCGCGGCGCTTGAGTGATCCAGC
>DAIPJR010000193.1:1846-4409 GCA_036770165.1 Actinomycetes bacterium
GAGGAACGCCAGGCGCAGCGCGAGCGGGTCGTACCCGCGGGCCACCACGTCGGAGAGAAGCACGACGTTGCCCGTGGACTTGGCCATCTTCCGGCCCTCGAAGAGCAGGTGCTCGCCGTGCACCCAGTGGCGCACGACCTCGTGGCCGACCGTGCAGTCGGACTGCGCGCGCTCGTCCTCGTGGTGCGGGAACCGCAGGTCGATGCCACCGGTGTGCACGTCGATGGTGTCGCCGAGGTAGTGCAGCGACATCGCCGAGCACTCGATGTGCCAGCCCGGGAAGCCGGGACCCCACGGAGAGTCCCAGACCAGCTGTCGTCGCTCGCCGGCGTGCTTCCACAGCGCCCAGTCGGCGTGGAACCGCTTGGCCTCGTCGACAGCGCCATCGAAGCGGTGCCCCGGCCGCAACGCGTCGAGCCGGTTGCCGGAGATCGCGCCGTAGCTCGGGAACGACGCGGCGTCGAAGAACACCGAGCCATCCGTACCGACGTACGCGTGCCCGCCCTCGACCAGCGTCCCGATCATGTCGAGCATCAGGGGGATGCAGTCGCTGGCCCGCGGGTAGTGGTCGGCGGGCCGGATCCCGATGCCGGCCATGTCGGCGTGGAAAGCCGCCTCGTAGAACCGCGCGACCTCCATCGGCCCGCGCTCCTCGACCCCGGCGGCGACGAGCATCTTGTCTTCCGCCGACTCGGGCCCGTCTTCGAATGCACTGTCGTCGGCCATGTGCCCGACGTCGGTGATGTTCTGCACGACGGCCACCCGCAGGCCGCGCAGCTCAGCGGTCCGCCGGATCAGGTCGCCGAGCAGGAAGGTCCGCAGGTTGCCGACATGGGCGTACCGGTAGACCGTCGGGCCGCAGCAGTACAGCCGCAGCTCGCCGGCGCGGGCCGGTTCGATCGGCTCGACCCGCCGGGTACGGGTGTCGTACAGGCTCAGCATGCGAGCCGCATCAGGCGTGCCGCCCGGCCCGCAGCCGCCGGGCCAGCTCGGCGGTCGACGAGTCGAGGGCGCTGGTGTCCGGAGCGTCCTCGGCGAGCAGCACCGGCGCGAGCTGGTTCGCCATCGCCTTGCCCAGCTCCACGCCCCACTGGTCGAAGGAGTCGAGCCCCCAGACGACGCCCTGGGTCAGCACCCGGTGCTCGTAGACGGCGACGAGCTGGCCGAGGGTCGACGGCGTCAGCCTGGGCGCGAGCAGGACGTTGGACGGCCGGTTGCCCGGCATCACCCGGTGCGGCATCAACGACTCCGGCGTACCTTCGGCGAGGACCTCGGGACCGGTCTTGCCGAATGCGAGCGCCCGGGGCTGGGCCAGGAAGTTGGCCGAGAACAGGTCGTGCATCTGCCCGAGGTCGTGGTTCGGCTGCTCGAAGCCGATGAAGTCGGCGGGCACCAGCCGGGTGCCCTGGTGCAGCAGCTGGTAGAACGCGTGCTGACCGTTGGTCCCCGGCTCGCCCCAGACGACCTCGCCGGTCTGCCACGTGACCTTCTCGCCGTCGCGGGTGACGGACTTCCCGTTGCTCTCCATGCACAGCTGCTGCAGGTACGCCGGGAAGCGCGAGAGGTACTGGCTGTACGGCAGGACGGCCTGGCTCTGGGTCTTGAAGAAGTTGATGTACCAGACCGAGACGAGTCCCATGAGGACTGGCAGGTTCTGCTCGAACGGCGTCGTGCGCAGGTGCTCGTCGATCGCATGGAACCCGGCCAGCATCTCGGCGAACTGCTCGCGCCCGATGGCCAGCATCAGCGACAGGCCGATCGCCGAGTCGTAGGAGTATCGCCCGCCGACCCAGTCCCAGAAACCGAACATGTTGGCCGGGTCGATGCCGAACTCGGCGACCCGGTCGGCGTGCGTCGACACCGCGACGAAGTGCTTGGCCACGGCACCCAGGTCGGAGCCCGCGGCCGAGTCGTCCGGAAGGCCGAGCCCGGCCAGCAACCAGGATCGAGCAGTCCGGGCGTTGGTCAGCGTCTCCTGCGTGGTGAAGGTCTTGGACGCGACGACGAAGAGGGTCTGCGCCGGGTCGAGGCCGATGAGCGCCTCGGCGAGATCGGTCGGGTCGATGTTCGAGACGAACCGGTACGTGGTGTCGCGGTCGGCGTAGTCGCGCAGCGCGGCGTAGGCCATCGCCGGCCCGAGGTCGGATCCGCCGATGCCGATGTTGACCACGGCCCGGATCCGTTGCCCCGTATGACCGGTCCACGCGCCGGAGCGCACGCGATCGGTGAAGTCACCCATGCGGTCGAGCACCGCGTGGACGTCGGCGACGACGTCCTGCCCGTCGACCACCAGCGTCGCGTCGCGGGGCATGCGGAGGGCGACGTGCAGGACAGCCCGGTCCTCGGTCGTGTTGATGTGCTCGCCCGCGAACATCGCGTCGATCCGCTCGCGGAGGCCGGCCCTGTCGGCCAGGGCGACGAGGAGGCCGATGGTCTCCGGGGTCAACCGGTTCTTGGAGTAGTCGAGGTAGAGGTCGCCGGCCTGGGCGGTCATCGTCGTACCCCGCCCGGGGTCGTCGGCGAACAGGTGGCGCAGGTGCCGCTCGCCGATGGCGGCGTGGTG
>DAIPJR010000194.1:0-4399 GCA_036770165.1 Actinomycetes bacterium
GGTGGCGGGGGAGGGGGGGCGGGGGGGGGGGGCGCGGTCAGCGGCAGCCGCAGCCGGCGACGGCGGTGACCAGCCGGTCGAGCGCGAGGCGGGCATCCAGCGTGCGCCCCGGGGTGACCTCGTCGGCGAGGAAGACGAAGGCGAGCACCCGTCCGTCGGCATCGTCGACCGTGCCGGCGATCGCGCTGACCACGCTCAGCGTCCCGGTCTTGGCGCGTACGACGCCGGCCGCGCGCCGCGTCGTCGGATCCTCGAACCGCGTCCCCAGGCTGCCGGTGAACCCCGCGACGGCGAGCCCCGTGAGCAGCGACCGCAGCTGCGGACGCGCGGGCGACCCGGCCAGCGCCAGCACCTGCGCGAGCACCGCAGGAGGCACCTGCGTGGAGCCGGTGAGGCCGCTCGCGTCGTAGATGCGGATGCCCTGGACGGGTACCCGGAGAGCGGTGAGCGTCTTGGTCACCGCAGCGACGCCGCCGTCGAACGACGGCTCCTCGCCAGCGGCAAGCGCAGTCAGGTGGGCGACGGCTTCGGCGAGGTCGTTGTCGCTCGCCGCGAGCATCCAACCGACGAGGTCCGAGAGCGCCGGGGACCGGACCAGCCCCAGGGTCGTACCCGCGACGAGCGGCACCGGGCTGGGCGTCCCCGTCCCCGTCCCCGTCCCCGTCGACGTCGAGGTCGACGTCCCGGCGGAGGACCCGGACGACGGGGACGGTGAGGTCGTCGGAGCCGGCGGCGCCTTCACCGCGGTCGGCGGACCCGTGACCTTGATGCCCAGGGCGACCAGGCGTCGCGCGAAGGCCCTGGCCGCGGCGACCGGTGGGTCGGGGACGCGCGGTGCGATGCCCTCGACGATCGGACCGACCCGTCCTTCGTCCACCGTCAGCGCCGTGATCGGGGCGACGACGCCGGTGCTCACGTACGTGGCCGGCCAGGTCGGGGCGGTACGCGGCCCGGAGAACAGCGTGCTGTCGTACGCCAGGCTGACCGTCGTCGTACCGGCCGCACGCAACGCCGCCGCCGTCGCGCGGGCCAGGTCGGACAGCGAGGCCGGAGCAGGGACGAAGCCGACGGGGGCGGACGTCGAGAGGGTCGGGTCGCCGCCGCCGACGAGGACGATCTGGTCGCGCACGGCTCCCGCGACGACCTTGGTCGTGATGCGGAAGTCGGGGCCCAGCGTCTCGAGGGCGGCCGTCGCGGTGAGGAGCTTCGACGTCGAGGCCGGAGCGAAGGGCCCGTTCGCGTCGTGGCCGTACAGCAGCTGCCCGGTGCCGAGGTCGATGACCGCCCCGCCCACGTGCTGGCCCAGGTTCTTGTCGCGGATCAGCGCGCCGAGCGCGGCGGCCAGCCCGGCGCGGGTCGGCTCGGGAGCCGCAGCGCCGACCGGCGCGAGCACCGGCCCCGCGACGTCCGGTCCGATCGACAGCGAGGCCGAGGGTGACTGCGAGGCAGATCCCGTGGTGGTCGTGCTCGCCGTCGCCGTACCGCCCTGCCCGGGCAGCCTGCCCAGCAACGTCAGCAGCAGCACGACGACGGTCAGGGCCGCGAGGGCGGAGAGCGCGCCCGCCCGCCAGCCGGCCAGGCGGAAGCCAGCACCGCCGGGTAGCTGGACACGCACGCCTGCTGCACTCCTTCGTCAAGATCGGTCTGTCGATCAGCGCCGGTAAGGGGCCGGGAAGGGCTCGGTGGCTCGCGAGCGGCCGACGTACGGAAGACTAGGTCACATCGCGCCATCGGTCGGGAGGCCCCAGTGGAGTTCGACGTCACCATCGAGATCCCCAAGGGGCAGCGGAACAAGTACGAGGTCGACCACACCACCGGGCGGATCCGGCTCGACCGGATGCTGTTCACGGCGACGCGCTACCCCGCCGACTACGGGTTCATCGAGAACACCCTCGGGCAGGACGGCGACCCACTCGATGCCCTCGTGCTGCTGGACGAGCCCACCTTCCCCGGCTGCCAGATCATGTGCCGCGCCATCGGGATGTACCGCATGACCGACGAGGCCGGCGGCGACGACAAGGTCCTCTGCGTACCCGCCAACGACCCGCGGCTGGAACACCTGCGCGACATCTTCCACGTACCGCGGTTCGAGCGCCTCGAGATCGAGCACTTCTTCAGCGTGTACAAGGACCTGGAGCCCGGGAAGTCCGTCGAGGGCGCAACCTGGGCCGGCCGCGCAGACGCCGAGGCCGAGATCCTCGCGTCGTTCGCCCGCCTCGCCGCCGCCACCCCGCACGAGCCCCCGACGGCCGCCGAGTAGCCGAGTCGCCGGCGCCAGCCGCGCCGGGCTCGAGCCCGTGTCGTCTAGTGGTGCCAGGACACCCCGAATCGACACCTGCTCATGGCTTATGGTCGGCCGAAGCCGCTCTGCTTATGGTCGGCCGAAGCCGCTCTGCTTATGGTCGGCCGAAGCCGAACAGATCCGGGCGGTCGACGGTGGAGATACGGACGAATGCACCGGTGAACGGGGCCTCGATCATCAGGCCGCCACCGAGGTAGAGCGCGACGTGATGGATCGTCCGGAAGTCGTTGAGGTTGTAGGCGTAGAACACCAGGTCCCCCGGGCGAGCACTTGCCTCCGAGACCGGCGTCGTCTCCTCGAACTGCGCGACCGTCCAGTGCGCCAGGTTGACCCCGCCCGCCTGCCACGCCCGCATGGTCAGACCTGAGCAGTCGTACGTGTTCGGGCCGGCGCCGCCCCACTGGTACGGGTCGCCGATCGCTGCGCGGGCGAACGCGATGGCCGCCGCGGCCCCTGCCGTCGTGCCCTGGCCGCCACCACCGAAGCCGCCACCACCACCGCCGCCGCCACCGGTCGTGTGGTGCCCGCCGTGCTGAGCCGCACGCCGGGCCGCTGCGCGCGCCGCGGCCGCCTGCTGCGCCAGACCGACTGCACGTGCGTGGGTGAGCTGGGCCGACTGGGAACGGGCGACGTCGAGGGCGTGCGAGAGCGACGCCACCTGCGCGTTGATCGCCGTGACCTGGGACGTCTGGTCCGCGACCCGTGCAAGGACCGCGTTCTTGGCGGCCGTAGCGGCGTTCGCGGCCTGCGTCACTCCGGCCAGCGCGTCACCGGCCTGCTTGTTGAGCACCGCCGCGACGACCTGGGCCGCCTTCATGCGGTCCATGACGCCGCTCTGCCGGTTGGCGAGAACACCGAGCATGCCGACAGCGCTGAGGGCGTCGCCCGGAGAGTCGGACGCGATGAGGGCGCCGAGACCGAGGTCGGTGCCGCCGCTGCGGTAGGCCGCGGAAGCCAGGATCCCGACGTCGCGGCGCGCCGAGGCGAGCTGAGCGCCGGCGTTGCCTGCGGCCCGCTCCGCGGCACCAGCGGCCGACTGCGCCTGCTGCAGCTTGTACATGGCTCCGTCGTACGCCTCGCTCGCGGCATCGACGGCCTGGCCGAGCGACTCGAGCTTGGCCTGCGCGACGGCGAGCTGAGCCTGCATGACGCCGACCTGCGCGGCGACGGCGCTGACCTTGGCCTTCGCCTTCGCGACCGTGCCCGCCGACGGCGTGTGCTGGCTGGCCTCCGCTGTGAGCCCGGTCGCGACGGATCCGAGGACCATCAAGAACGCGCAGAGGGCGGCCACTGCTGCCGCCCGACGTCCCTGCCGACCCACGTACCGCACGGGCAGCTCCTCACGGTCTCGGGCGCCGGTTTGGGCGCTTTGTCGGTCCTGTCCTCAGGTGGTGTCGACCACCACAAGGCTCCCGACGCTAACCCGAGTGGGTGCATTCGTCACCCCCGTCACACAAGCCACATCTGACCCATTCGGCGTGTCCACAGAACACGCCGAGTACTACATCCATGTGATTTGTTGACGCCGCCTGAAAGGGTATTCGTACTACAACGGTGTGATTTGTCGTGGTGATATTCGAGCGCCGAATTCGCCGGAGTTGTCCGTGCGGGATCAGGCCCCGGGCTGATCCCGCACGGACAACCGGCGCAGAGGGCGAGCGGTGCGCGTCAGAGCAGGGTGGCGATGGTCTTCGCGTCCTTGAGGGCCAGCGTGAGGGCCGCGCGGCCGGCCTGGACCTTGGAGCGCTCGGCGGTGACGGTCGACTGGGCGGCCGGCATGTCGGCGGGTACGAGGGCCAGCACGCTGTCCCCCACGCCGGCGAAGTCGTCCGACGCCGATGTCGTCTGAGCGACCAGGTCCGCGTACGCGGCCTGCGCCTCGGCCTTCTTGGTGGGATCGGCGATGGCGGCGATCCCCGCGGCCAGCTTGGGTTCCGCGGCGGTCAGCTGGCCCGCGCCGTACGTGCCGGTGTCGGACGCAGCGACCAGGTGCTCCTGCGGTGCGAGCAGCATGTACACGCGGTAGCTGGTCACGACCGTACGGCCGTCGGTCATGGCCTGCTTGCAGGTGGTGTCGGCCTGGACCGTCGCGTCGGT
>DAIPJR010000195.1:0-4369 GCA_036770165.1 Actinomycetes bacterium
TGCTGTTCTGGCGTCTCCCCGGCGGTACGGACGGGGCCGTGCGCGACGTCAGCGCCAGCGTCTGGATCGCGACCTACCCAGGACTCCTCGGCAGCTTCGCGATCCTGCTGTTCGCGCAGCAGCACGGGACCGACCGGGTCGTGGTCTTCATCGCGCTGACGGTCTGCAGCGACGTCGGCGGCTACGCCCTCGGAGTGCTGAAGGGCAAGCACCCGATGGCTCCGCAGATCAGCCCGAAGAAGTCGTGGGAGGGCTTTGCCGGGTCGGTGATCGCCTGCCTGCTCGGGGGCTGGCTGGTGAGCGCGTGGCTGCTCGACACCAAGGCGTGGCAAGGACTCCTGCTCGGTCTCGCCGTCGTCGTCACGGCCACCCTCGGAGACCTGGTCGAGTCGATGGTCAAGCGTGACCTCGGCGTCAAGGACATGGGCCGGCTGCTGCCGGGGCACGGCGGCATGATGGACCGGCTGGACTCGCTCATCCCCGTCGCGCCGGTGGTCTACGTGCTGCTCTCGTTGTTCGTGGGGCGCTGAGCCGGTGGCCACCACCCCCGGCGAGCTCACGTTCGCCGCCCCGCGCCGGCCGAAGCCGCCGCAGCACCTGATCGACCTCTCCGGCGACCAGCGCGCCGCGGTCGCTGCGTCGCTCGGCGAGCCGGCCTTCCGCGCCAAGCAGGTGGCGACGCACTACTTCGGCCGCTTGGCCGACGACCCGGCCGCCTGGACCGACATCCCGGCTGGGTCCCGGGAAGCGCTCGCGCAGGCGCTGACGCCGACCCTGATGACGCAGGTGCGAGCCCTCGAGTGCGACGGCGGGCTCACCCGCAAGACGCTGTGGCGGCTGTTCGACGGCACGCTGGTCGAGTCGGTGCTGATGCGCTATCCCAAGACGGCGACCAGCGCGGCTCGTACGACGATGTGCGTCTCGTCCCAGGCCGGGTGCGGCATGAACTGCCCGTTCTGTGCCACCGGCCAGGCCGGCCTCACGCGCAACCTGTCCGCCGGCGAGATCGTCGAGCAGGTCGTGGCCGGCGCACGCGCGCTGGCTCGCGGCGAGGTCTCGGGCGGACCCGGTCGAGTGAACAACGTCGTCTTCATGGGCATGGGGGAGCCGCTCGCCAACTACCGGGCGGTGACGACGGCGCTGCACGGCCTCATCGATCCCGCCCCTGGCGGGCTCGGCATCTCGGCCCGCGGGGTCACGGTGTCGACCGTGGGCCTCGTCCCTCGGATCGCCCAGCTCGCCGACGAGGGCCTCCCGGTCACGCTGGCGGTCTCGCTGCACGCCCCCGACGACGAGCTCCGCGACGAGCTCGTCCCCGTGAACACCCGCTGGCCCGTCGCCGAGGTGCTGGGCGCGGCCTGGGGATACGTGGGGCGGACCGGCCGACGGGTCTCCATCGAGTACGCCCTGATCCGTGACGTCAACGACCAGGCCTGGCGAGCCGACCTGCTCGGGCGGCTGCTGGCCGGGCGCCTGGTGCACGTCAACCTGATCCCGCTCAACCCGACGCCGGGGTCGCGCTGGACGGCGTCGCGGACCTCGGACGAGCGGGCGTTCGTCCGCGGTCTCGAGGCGCACGGGGTGGCGGTCACCGTGCGCGACACGCGCGGCCGAGAGATCGACGGCGCGTGCGGCCAGCTCGCAGCCGCGACCCAGCCGGAGCAGAACAACGCAAAAGCCTGAAGGAACCGGACGAACGTGCCGATGACGGGGGAACAGCCCTCGGCGTCCTTCCGGAAAGGCATGTCCTGCATGGCGATTCTCGTGGGTTCGACCGCCCCCGACTTCACTCTGCCCGGTTGGTACAACCTCGCGGAGTCGTCCTTCACCCTTGCCGCGGAGCGGGGTCACCCGGTGGTGCTCGCCTTCTACCCGGGGGACGAGCGGCTGGTGTGCAGCCGGCAGATGTGCGCGTACTCCGACAGCATCGCCGACCTCCACCTGTTCGACGCCGTCGTGTGGGGGATCTCCCCGCAGGACGTGGACTCGCACCGGACGTTCGCCGAGGGCAAGAAGCTCCGGATGCCGCTGCTCGCCGACACCGGCACGGACGTGGCCAGGGCGTACGGGATCGTCGGTCCGATGGGCCTGCGCAGGTCGGTGTTCGTGGTGTCGGCCGAGGGCCGCGTCGCCTGGCGATGGGTGGCCTCGCTCGGCTTCCTGTTCCCGGGCGTCGAGGAGATCCGTCGAGCACTCGCCGACGTCAAGGCCGTCGCGTAGCCGTCGACCTCACTCCGGCGTCGCCGCGCGCGGCGGGACCTGTTGCACCGCCCAGGTGTTGCCATCGGGGTCGGTGAAGCGGACGAATCGACCCCACTCCAGATCCTCGATCGGGCTGACGTCGACGCCACGGCCGGCAAGATCGGCGTGGGCGTCCTCGATGTTCACGGTGACGACCTGCAGCGCCCGCAGCGATCCGGCCGCCATGGCGCTCAGTCCGCGGCCGAAGGCGATCGAGCATGCCGAGCCGGGCGGTGTCACCTGGACGAAGCGGATCGCATCGCTGACCGTGACGTCGTAGTCGACCGGCCAGCCCAGGAGGTCTCCGTAGAACGCTCGGGACCGGTCGACGTCGGCCACCGGGACGATCACGAGCTCGATGCGGTAGTCGGGCACGGCTTCCTCCAGCTGTCTCGTCCGGTGCCTCGGGCGCGCCGGAGCCATCGGGCTGGAACGTAGTAGCCGGGTCCGACAGGTACGTTTGACGGCATGGACGAGAACCGGGCGCGCCATGTGGTGGATGCCCTCCGGGAACGCGGCACGAACGCCTTCCTCGAGAAGGCCGGCGTCTACCAGTTCGGCGTGCGCATCGCCCTGAGCGACGGGCGTGAGGCCATCTGGGACACCGACGGCACCCTGGGCCTGGAGGCCCAGGTCATGCGCGACGGCATGCTCGTCGGCTACGTGCCGAGCATCGAGGGCTCCGAGGACTACGACGAGGGTCAGGTCGTCGACGCGATCGTGCGCACCGACTACGACCAGCCGATCGCCACGCAGCGACGGACGGCACCCGCGCCTGCGCCTTCTTTGACGCCGCAGGGTGGGTTGTTCCGGCGGTTCCTGGACGGGTTCCGCTACCGCTGAAACAGCCAGCAGCTAGCATGCGCCCATGGCCGGGATCGCCCTCTACGTCGTGATCGCCTCCTTGCTGATGCTCGCCGTCGGCGCGGTCACCGGTGGCGCGCTGGCGCGGTCGGGGCGCCTGGCCGCCGAGCACCCTCGCGCGCCGAGGATGCGGTCGGCGTTCGACGAGGGCAACGACGAGCGGCCGAACTCCACCGCGGGCTGATCCGCCGTCTCGGCGACGGATTGGATACAGTATCCGAATGCCCGACGCCGGATCCGCGCACAGCGCCCTCGACGGGGTCCTGGTCGCCGACTTCAGCCGCGTGCTCGCCGGTCCGTACGCCACGATGCTGCTGGCCGATCTCGGCGCGGACGTCATCAAGGTCGAGCGGCCAGGCGGCGGGGACGACACGCGCGCCTGGGGGCCACCCTGGTCGGACGCCGGCGAGTCCACGTACTTCCTCGGCGTCAACCGCGGCAAGCGCTCGCTCGCGCTCGACCTCGGGACCGCTGACGGGCGCGGGCACGCGCTGGAGCTGGCCCGTCGGGCCGACGTGGTCGTCGAGAACCTCAAGCCGGGTGGGATGGCGGCCTTCGGGCTCGGCTACTTCGACGTCTGCGCCGTCAACCCGTCGGTCGTCTACCTCTCCATCACCGGCTTCGGCAGCGGCGCCGGGGCGGACCTGCCCGGGTACGACCTCCTCGTCCAGGCGGTCGGCGGCCTGATGAGCGTCACCGGGCCAGAGCCCGGCGCGCCGACGAAGGTCGGCGTCGCGCTCGTCGACGTGATCACCGGCCTGCACGCGGTCATCGGCGTCCAGGCTGCCCTGCGGCACCGCGAGCGTACGGGTGAGGGCCAGCTGGTCGAGGTCAACCTGCTGTCGTCGCTGCTGTCGGCCCTGGTCAACCAGGCGAGCGGGTACGTCGTCGCGGGCGTCGTCCCGCAGATCATGGGCAACCGGCACCCGTCGATCGCCCCGTACGAGACCGTGCAGGCCGCTGACAAGCCGCTCGTCCTCGCGGTCGGGAACGACCGCCAGTTCCGCGCCCTGTGCACCGTCCTCGGGCAGCCCCAGCTCGCAGACGACCCGCGCTTCGCGACCAATCCGGGCCGCGTCGCCCACCGTGACGAGCTGTCGGCCGCTCTCGCGGGTCCGCTCGCCGGGCGCAGCGCCGATACGTGGTTCGCCGACCTGACCGCAGCCGGCGTCCCCTGCGGGCCGATCAACGACGTCGCCGCTGCGGTGCTCCTGGCCGAGTCCCTCGGCCTGTCACCGGTAGTCGACGCCGGCGGGGGACCCAC
>DAIPJR010000022.1:0-13559 GCA_036770165.1 Actinomycetes bacterium
CGGCTCGTCGAGCCGCTCCTGGGTGGCGTCTACGCCGGCCACGCCGACGAGCTGTCCCTGGACGCGACGTTGCCGCAGCTGTCCGGAGCGGTACGCGTCGAGCGGTCGCTCCTCCGGGCGGTCAGCCAGGTGCTGGGCGCTTCGCCCGGCATAGCCGTAGCAACGCCGGGGACGGCTGCACCCCGCCCGGTCTTCGCGTCCGTTCGTGGCGGTCTCGGCCGGTTGCCCGGCGCGGTCGTGGCCCGCATCACCGAGGCAGGCGCAATCGTGCGGACCTCGGCGATGGTCCGCGAGGTCCGCCGCTCTCCGGGCGGCTGGCGCCTGGTCGTCGGTCCCACCCGCGACGCCGAGACGATCTACGCCGACGCCGTGGTCCTCGCTCTGCCGGCCACGCCGGCGGGCCGCCTGCTGCGCCACGTCGCGCCGTTCGCCGCCGACGACCTCGCGGCCATCGACTACGCGAGCGTGGGCATCGTCACCTTCGCCTTCCTGCTGTCCGACGTCGTGGACCGCTTGCACGGTACGGGTTTCCTCGTACCCCCGGTCGACAGCAAGGTCATCAAGGCGGCGACGTACTCGTCGCACAAGTGGGGCTGGCTGGGTGAGGCGGCCGGTAGCCTCGCGATCGTGCGCGCGTCCGTCGGGCGCCATCGCGAGGTCGTCGACCTGCAGCGCGACGACGAGGATCTTGCCGCGGTCGCGCTGGGCGACCTCGCGGCCGCCACCGGCATCTCGGCGCGGCCGGTCGACACCGTCGTGACGCGGTGGGGCGGCGGGTTGCCGCAGTACGCCGTCGGGCACCTCGACCGGGTCGCCCGGATCCGGCGAGCGGTCGCCGAGCTGCCCGGCCTCGCGGTGTGCGGTGCCGCGTACGACGGGGTCGGCATCCCGGCCTGCATCGCGTCGGCGGACTCGGCTGCGACCCACGTGCTCGCGGCCGTCGACCAGCGGAGACAATGGGGCCATGGCTGACAGCACTGCGGACGGCAAGCTCAAGGCGCGCGACATCAACGAGATGGTCCGCTACACGATGTGGTCCGTCTTCCGGGTGGCGCGGCCCTTCGGCGACGGCGCGAGGGACGAGGTGGTCGCCGAGGTCGAGGCGCTCGTCGACCAGCTGGCCGCCAAGGACGTCGTGGTCCGCGGCTTCTACGACGTCGCGGGCCTGCGCGCCGACGCCGACCTCATGGTGTGGTGGCACGCCGAGTCGCCGGATGCGCTCCAGGAGGCCTACGCCTCGTTCCGCCGTACCGCCCTCGGTCGGGCCTGCGAGCCGGTCTGGTCCGCGATGGCGCTGCACCGGCCGGCCGAGTTCAACAAGAGCCACGTGCCGGCGTTCCTCGCCGACGAGGCGGTGCGCGACTATCTGTGCGTCTACCCCTTCGTGCGGTCGTACGAGTGGTACCTGCTGCCCGACGAGGAGCGCCGCCAGCTGCTCGCGGAGCACGGTCAGATGGCCCGCGGCTTCGCCGACGTGCGCGCCAACACGGTGTCGTCGTTCGCCCTCGGCGACTACGAGTGGATCCTGGCGTTCGAGGCCGACGAGCTGCACCGCATCGTCGACCTCATGCGGCACCTGCGCGGCTCGCGCGCCCGGCTGCACGTGCGCGAGGAGCTGCCCTTCTACACCGGCCGCCGCCGCCCCGTCGCCGACCTCGTGGCCGCCCTGCCCTGACCCCCCGGGGGGTCCACCCGAGTGTCCGTGCAGGATCAGGCCAGGCCCTGATCCCGCACGGACAGGTCGGGGGTTAGGGTCGGCGGATGACGCAGGCACGGGTGCGCGAAGGCACCCTGCTGGCCGAGCTCGGCTCGGTCCTGCCGGACGACGCGGTCGTCACCGACCCCGACCGGCTGGCCAGCTACCGCCACGACCAGGCCATCGCCGCCCCGGCGGGGGAGCCGGCCGTCGTGGTCTTCCCGCGTACGACTGCAGAGGTGTCCGCGGTGATGGCGGCGGCGCACGCGAGGCGCATACCCGTCGTCCCCCGCGGCGCCGGGTCCGGGCTGTCCGGGGGGGCCAACGCTGTCGACGGCTGCATCGTGCTGTGCCTCGAACGGATGCGCGACATCGTCGCGGTCGACGGGGCCGACGGCTACGTCGTCGTCGAGCCCGGCGTGGTCAACCAGGAGCTGCGCGAGCACGTCGGGGCCTCGGGTCTCTGGTACGCGCCCGACCCCGCGTCGCGGGAGTGGTGCACCATCGGCGGAAACGTCAACACCAACGCGGGCGGGCTGTGCTGCGTGAAGTACGGCGTGACGCGCGACGCGGTCCTCGGCCTCGAGGTGGTGCTCGCCGACGGCCGCGTGAGCAGGCTCGGCCGCCGTACCGTCAAGGGCGTCGCGGGCTACGACCTCGCCGGGCTGGTCGTGGGCAGCGAGGGGACGCTCGGCATCGTGACTCAGGCGCGGCTGCGGCTGCGGCCCCTGCCACCGCCTGCGACGACTACCGTCGCGCTCTTCGCCGACATCGCGTCTGCCGGTCGCGCCGTCGAGTCGATCATGCGCGTCGCCACACCGTCGCTGCTCGAGCTGATGGATGGTACGACCCTGCGGGCGGTCGAGGCGCTCCAGCCGATGGGGCTGGACACCGGTGCCGCCGCCCTGCTGATCGCGCAGTCCGACCTGCCGGGACAGTCGGGGGCGATCGAGGCCGACCTGATCCTCGCCGCCTGCGAGCGGGCGGGGGCGATCGAGGGTTACCGGTCGGAGGACGCCGAGCAGTCTGAGCTGCTGCTCGGCGCGCGCCGCATGGCCATCCCGGCGCTGGAACGCTCGGGGGCGTGGCTGCTGGACGACATCGGCGTCCCCCGCTCGCGGCTGGCCGAGGCGATGGCGGCGATCGAGGACGTGTCGGCCGCCCGAGACGTCGTGATCGGCACGTTCGGGCATGCCGGCGACGGCAACCTGCATCCTACGATCATCTACGGGCACGGGGACGACGACGCAAAGCAGCGTGCCCTGGCCGCGTTCGACGACATCGTCGAGATCGCTCTTCGCCTCGGCGGCACCATCACCGGTGAGCACGGCGTCGGGCTGATCAAGCGTGGCTACCTCGCCCAGGAGCTCGACCCGGTCGCCCGCTCGATGCACGCGGCCATCAAGGACGCGCTGGACCCGCTCGGGATCCTCAACCCCGGCAAGGCCCTGCCGCCCCGCTGACCTACTCGGCGGGTACCAGCCGCAAGGACACCGAGTTGATGCACCAGCGCTGGTCGGTCGGCGTCCCGTAGCCCTCGCCGTCGAAGACGTGCCCGAGGTGGCTGTCGCAGCGCGCGCAGCGGGCCTCGACCCGGCGCATACCCATCGTGCGGTCCTCGATCAGCGTCACGGCGTCGCCCTCGGTGGGCTGGTAGAAGGACGGCCACCCGCAGTGGCTCTCGAACTTCGCGTCCGAGCGGAACAGCTCCTGGCCGCAGGCACGGCAGGTGTAGACGCCGACCGTCTTCGTGTCGACGTACTCGCCGGTGAACGGGCGCTCCGTGCCCGCCTGCCGCAGCACGTGGTACTCCTCGCGGCTGAGCTCGGACTTCCACTCGGCCTCGGACTTCTGCACCCGGTTCTCCATGAGGAAACGGTACGTCCAGGGCCGGGTCCCGCCACGCGAGATCGGCCCGTACCTCGATGACGAAGTGCTTACGTCTGCTCTGGCGGGCCGGGGTGTCGCGGGCTAGCGTCAGGCCCATGGAACTAGACCCGCGCGAGACCGCCGTCGTCCTCATCGAGTACCAGAACGACTTCACCTCCGACGGCGGTGCCCTGCACGGTGCCGTCGCGGACGTCATGGCATCGACCGGGATGCTCGCCAACACCGCGGGAGCCGTCAAGCAGGCGCGCGACGCGGGCGCCACGATCATCCACGCGCCGATCACGTTCGCCCCCGGGTACGGCGAGATCAGCGCGACGCCGTACGGGATCCTCGCCGGTGTCGTGGCGACCAACGCCTTCGTCAAGGGCGGCTGGGGTGCCGAGATCGTCGACGACGTGGCGCCGGCCGAGGGTGACATCGTCATCGAGGGCAAGCGCGGCCTCGACGCGTTCGGCAGCACGAACCTCGATTTCATCCTGCGCAGCAAGGGGATCAAGAACATCGCGCTCAGCGGGTTCCTGACCAACTGCTGCGTCGAGTCGACCATGCGTTCGGCGTACGAGAAGGGCTTCAACGTCTTCACGCTGACGGACTGCGTCGCCGCGACGTCCCAGGCCGAGCACGACAACGCGATCGCGCACGACTTCCCGATGTTCAGCCACCCCGTGACGTCCGAGGAGTTCATCGCCAAGCTGGAGGACTGAACGGGTAGCGTCGCCGGCATGGCAGCAGCGGTGCCTGCGATCGAGGTGCAGGTCGGCGATCGGATGGTCCGCGTCTCGAATCCCGACAAGGTCTACTTCTCCGCCCTGGGTTCCGAGGCAGGGACCAAGCGGCACCTCGTCGACTACTACGTCTCGGTGGCCGACGGGATCGTGCGCGCGCTGCGCGACCGGCCGACCTACCTGCAGCGGTTCCCCGGCGGCGTCGAGGGCGAGGAGATCTACCAGAAACGCATACCCAGCCACGCGCCCGACTGGATCCAGACCTGCCAGGTCGCGTTCCCCTCCGGGCGTACGGCCGACGCCCTCCGCGTGACCGAGGCAGCCGACGTGGCCTGGGCCGCCAACCTCGGTACCGTGACGTTCCATCCGTGGCACGCGCGGTGCACCGACGTCGACCGTCCCGACGAGCTGCGGATCGACCTCGACCCGCAGCCGGGTACGGACTTCTCGGACGCGCGCCGCGTCGCCCTCACGCAGGTCCGCGCCGTCCTCGACGAGCTGGGCTGGGTCGGCTTCCCCAAGACCAGCGGCAACCGCGGCGTGCACGTCTACGTACGGATCGAGCCACGCTGGACCTTCACCGAGGTGCGACGGGCTGCCATCGCCTTCGCACGGGCCGTCGAGCGGCGCGACCCGGCCGGCGTGACGACCAAGTGGTGGAAGGAGGAGCGCGGCGAGCAGGTCTTCGTCGACTACAACCAGAACGCCCGCGACAGAACGATCGCCTCGGCGTACTCGGCGAGGCGGCGCGTCGAGGGGTACGTGTCGGCGCCCCTCACGTGGGACGAGCTGGTCGACGCGGAGACGGCCGACTTCACGATCGCCACGATGCCGGCGCGGTTCGCGGCGGTCGGCGACCGGCACGCAACCATCGACGACGTCTCGCACGACCTGACGCCGCTGCTGGAGTGGTACGAGCGTGACGAGCGCGACAAGGGCGAGGGCGACATGCCGTACCCGCCGAACTACCCCAAGATGCCGGGGGAACCGATGCGGGTGCAGCCGAGCAAGGCCAAGAACTGAAGGCCTGCGTGGACAGTTGTAGGCACTAGATCAAACGAAGTGTCAGAGCTGTTGGGGGTGCACGGCGTTCAGCGGCGGGCCAGGGCTTCGGCGAAGGCCTCGAGGGCGCTTGCGCCGGGGAGCACGAGGCAGACGTCCTGCACGTGTGTGATCGTCCCCTCGAGCGTGCCGATCCCGATCCGCGTCGCGTCGACCAGCGGCCAGATCGGCGACCAGGCACCGAGCGCCGGCATCGCCAGGGTACGAGCGCCGACGGAGTCGGCCTCGCGCAGACAGGCGCGGTAGGCCGCGGAGAGCTGGTAGCTGCGGTCGTGGGTGACCACGTACCCGGGGACGACGACGTGGACCAGCCAGGGCGCCAGCAGGTCGCCGCCGCGGGTGATGACGGCCTCGCCGACCGGGATGCCGTCCGGGAAGCTCTCACGGTGCAGTGCCCGGCAGGCGGCCTCGATCTCGGGGCCGGCGCGGGCGAGGAGCTGGTCGGCCGACCGTGTCACGAGGGCCGCCGGTGCGATCCGTACGGCCACGTCGGCCGGCTGGTCGGCGACGTTGCCGAGGGCCAGTCGGAGGCGCATGCTGCCCAGTCTCTCGCAAGGTCAGGCGACGGCTCCGGGACCGACGGGGGAGTAGGTCAACCGGAGCCGTCGCGCTGCCAGCCTAGCCCCCGGACCACTCTCCTGTGGAGTGGTCGCGCCCGAGCGGGTGGTCTGCCGTGCGTACCCGTTCGAACAGGTTGAGGGAGCTCATCGCGCTGCGAACTTCGAGCCTCGGCAGGAGCCCGGAACGCAGGTCGTCGGGCTGTGCGGAGCGGCCGGGGCTCGCGTTGGTCATGCGGATCGGGAACGTCGCCGCGAGCAGGCCGGCGACGTAGGCGGGCATCGTCGGGTCGTTCGACGGGCCCTCGACCTGGGAGAACGGGTAGGCGAACGCCGACGGTCGCGCGAACCCGTGCCGGGAGAGCAGTGCGAGGCTCGTGGTCAGGTCGGCCTGGACCCTGGCGCGGGCGGCGCCGACGGGCTCGAGAGTCCGGGTCATGGGGTCCCAGACCCGGTTGATCAGTACCGAGGCGTGCGGCGCCAAGGGTCCGGTGGGGACCAGGTGGTGCAGGTTGTGGGTATGGGCCTCGATGTCCCAGCGGCCGGTCTTGCGCAGGGCCTGCGCCTCCTCCCACGTCAGGTAGCTGTGCGACGACCCGAGGTGCCCGGTGATCAGGAACGTGACGGCCGTGAAGCCGACGTCGGCCAGGATCGGGTCTGCGTAGATCCACTGGCCCGCTCCGCCGTCGTCGAACGTGACCAGCAGCGACCTGGGTGGCAACGGGACGCCGTGCGCGTGCGAGGCCAGGACGTCGCGCATCCGTACGGATCGAAAACCAGCCAGCTGCAGCATCTGCATCTGCGCGGCGAAGTCGGCGGCCGAGACGGTGTAGTGGTCCGGCCGCCCAGTCTGCTGCTGCCGGCCGTCGGCGGTGATGTTGTGGTAGCTGAGGACCAGCAGGTGGTCGGGGTTCCCGGCCGGCAGCCCCTGGCCGCTGAGCCCCGTGCGGCGCGCCCAGGCCGACTCGTGCGGCAACGAGGTCCGTACCTGTGCCCGGATGCCGCTTGTCGCCACCGCGCTCAGGAACCGGGTGGTCCCGTCGGAGGCTTGCGGCCCCGCGGCCGTAGGGGTGTGCGCCGGGCTGCACCCGGCCACCCACGGCACGGAGACCGCTCCGGCGGCGAGCGCGAGGAACCGACGCCGGCTCAGCGCCGGGTGTCGTGCCGGGTCGACCATGCGTGCGGGCTGCCTCTCTCGTCGCGGATGTGATCGGCGCCCCAAGCTCCCAACGTGAGAGCTGGCGCCCGAGTTCCGCTGCGGGAGCAGGTGCGGTCAGCTCACGGTGAGTAGTAGCCCGCGATGTCGGCGATCAGGTTGACACTACCAACCTTGTTGTAGAAGTCGATCATGCCACCCGAACCGATGGGGACGACGACGAGGTTGGGGATCGCCGCCGTGCCCGGCACGTTGAGGTTGGACACGAGCGGCGCCGTGCCGCTGTGCGGCCACACGGTGATGAAGGTCGGTGCCGTCGCGTTCACCGCCGTGAGGTTGAGCACCACCGCGGTCGCCGTCGACGGGATGTCCGCCACGCCGGTCACCTTGACCGACATCGACAGGTTCTGACCGAGCGGCCCCGGAGTGATCGTGGGCGCGGACGTGCACGAACCCGTAGCCACCCGGGTGTCGAAGACCCGGCACGGCGTGATGGGCGTGTACCCGGCCGGCGAGGTCGGCGAGAAGTACCCGGCGATGTCGGCGACCACGTTGACGGTGCCCTTGGCGTTGTAGAACGCCACCTTCCCGTCGTGCCCGATCGGGACGATGGCGAGGTTGGCGAGCGCGTTCTTGTTGTGCAGGTTGAGGTTCGAGACGCCGGGCAGGGCGCCGCCGTCCGGGTAGGCGCTCAGGAAGGTGTCGGCAGAGGCCGTCACGCCGGTCAGGTTGAGGACGACCGCGGTCGCGGTCGACGGGATGCTCGCGACGCCGGCGACCTGGACCGCCATGGACTTCCCGGCCCCCAGAGGCGCCAGGGGCACGGCCTGCGCTCCGCTGCAGACGCCGCCGCCCGTACGGGTGTCGAAGAGCCGGCAGGGCCCGACCGTCGAGTAGTCGGTCGTCGCGGCCGGCGCGTAGTAGCCCGCGAGGTCTGCGACCAGGTCCACGGTGCCCTTGGCGTTGTAGAAGTCGATCGCACCGCCGGTCCCGACCGGCACGATGACCATGTTCGCCACGGCCGGGGAGCTCGCGACGTTGAGGTTCGACGCCAGCACCGCGGGCGCGCCATGGGGCGCGACCCTGACGAACGTGGCTGACGTCGCGTCGACGGCTGTCACGTTGATGGCCACGGCGGTCGCGGTCGCAGGGATGCTGGCAACCCCGGTCACCTTGATGGTGAACGTCAAGCCAGGTCCGACCTTGGCATGGGTGAACACCGGCGACCCGGTGCAGGTGCCGCGACCGGTACGGGTGTCGAAGATCCGGCACGGTCCGTCCGCCGCGTACTGCGAGTGGACGGGGTGCACGGAGACCGTGGCGGAGTCGGTCGCGAACTGGAAGTCCGTCACGGTCAGGCTCGCGGAGAACGTGCCCGCGGTGACGTACGTGTGCGTGATGGTCGGCCCGTTGCCCGTCGTGCCGTCGCCGAAGTCCCACACGTACGAGATCAGGTGGCCGTCGGGGTCGAACGATCCCGACCCGTCGAAGGTGCACACCGCGGAGGCGCAGGACACCGTGGCGACCGCGGTCGGCGGGGTGTTGGTGCGGCTGGCCGGCTCGCCGTCCCAGGCGAAGGCGCCGCGGGCTCGCCAGTCGATCGTGGAGTCGGCGAGCGTGGCCGGACCGGTCACCGTGCCGGGCACGGCGACGGTGCCCCCGCTGAGGGTGACCTTGAACAGGTTCCCGCTGCTGCTGTCGGCGTAGTACAGCGTGCTGCCGGACAGGAACATCCCGGCGACCTGCGTCGGGTCGAACGACGTCTCGGGCACCACGTACCGCTCGGCCCCGACGACCTGGCTCTCCGGCGTGAACGACCGCGTGTAGAGGTTCGGGTCGCCGGCCAGCGTGTAGTAGATCCGGTAGTTGGCGTAGACGATCCCGGTGATGGTCGGGATGTCGGCGGCGAAGCCCCCGAGGTACAGGTCGACGGACACCGGGGCGCCCAGCGTGGTCCCGTCGAAGCTCCGCGCCTCGAGCGTGCCGTCGGACCTGCCGGTGTAGACGGTGCTGTCCACCAGGAAGCTGCCGCGCGAGGTGTTCCAGGTCCCGCCGAGCGCCGGGGTCGCCGTGGTCTCCGGGACGTGGCCGGGACCGATCCAGAACTGCCGGTCGATGGTGTCGCCGTACGTGACCGGCGAGACTCCGGGCGCGCTGGTGGCCGTACCCATCAGGTAGACGTCCTCGGGCAGGTACCCGGTGAGGTCGGCGGGCGGTGTCACGCCGCCGGCGAGCGGGAAGAAGGCGATGCGACCGTGCGTCTCGCCGCCGACCTGGTCGGTGTCGCTGCCCACCCAGAGGCCGGTCGCCGTCGCCAGGATGTCGAACACGCCGACGCCGCGGGCGCGGCCCGGGTTCCAGGTGAGCGGGAGCCCGTTGGTCGGGTCGAGTGCCGCGAGGCCCTCGCGGGGTACGGCCCCGGGGCCGGCCGCGTTGCTGCTGAACGGGTTGTTCTCCCAGCGGAAGTGGCCGCCGACGTAGACCGCCGATCCGGTGACCGCGACGGCGTAGGTCGTGTCGCCGCCCGTCATGTCCCGCCACGCCGGCAGGAGGTTGGTCCCGGCAGTGGTGATGTCCCAGCGCGACGTGCTGTCGCACGGGCTGGTGTGCCCGAAGAAGCCACCGGTCGTGCTGACCACCGCGTACGTGCCGTCCGGCGAGATGTCGAGGTCCTGCATGTACGTGTCGAAGGCCGGTGAGCAGGTCGGGGCGAAGAACGAGGTCTGCCACGTGGAGAGCGTTGCTGTCGTACCGCCGGTGTCGAGCAGGAAGATCTGCGAGCGCGGGGCGCCGTTCACCGTCGAGAAGTTGCCGATGGCGAGCAGTCGGGTGCCGTCCGGGGTGACGTCGATCTTGACGACCTTGAGGATGCCGCCGTTGAGCGGGCCGGCCAACGTCAGCGAGACGAACGAGGTCAGCGCGCCGGTCGTGGGGTTGAGGGAGGCGAGCTGGCCGCGCTGGATGCGGCCGATGTGCTGGAAGATCCCGGCGACCACGAGGTTGCCGTGGACCAGGCGCATGTCCTTGACGACGCCGTCGAACTTGGCGGGCGCGAAGCCGGCGACCAGGGCGCCGGTGCCGACATTGATCCGCGCGACGCTCTTGGCTGCGGCGCCGTTGACGGTGGTGAAGTCGCCGCCGACGTAGATCGAGGTGCCGTCGCCGGTCGGGAGCAGCGCCTCGACCTGGCCGTCGAGCGCGGGGACGAAGGTCGTGCTCACCGTCCCGGTGGTGGCGTCGAACGCGAGCAGGTAGTTGCGGGTCAGGATCGGCTTGCCGGTCCCTACCTCCTGGACCTGCGTGAAGTTCCCGCCGAGCACGATGGTGCTGCCGACCTGGGCGATCGCCAGGACCTGCCCGTCGAGCACATTGGGCGTGAAGTCCGCCGGGTTGGCCGACACGATCGTCGACTGCGCCACCTGGACAGCGCCCGCCGGGAGCGCGGTCGCGAACCCGCCGACCATCGCACCGACCAGGACAGCCGCGACGACAGCCACAGCACGACGAACCCCCACGCGTTCCTCCACCCCTAGGACTGGCGCCATCGTCACCCGACGTGACACCCCGAGTACAGGGTCGGCAACACAAAGTGACTGTCCGGCGGGCGTGGTCGAGCCGTCCGGGCGGACAACGGCGACCGAACGGCTGAACCCGTTCAGGCGATGGCGATCCGCGGGTGGCCCACCGGGCTCAGCCAGCGCAGCAGCGTGACCATCGTCGACAGTGGTACGGACACGCAGCCGGCGGTCGAGCCGGACCCGTTGACGTGCAGGAAGATCCCGGCACCGCGGTAGCGCACCGCCGGCCAACGGTTGAAGTCGATGACCACCGCGTACTGGTACTGGACCGTGTGCGTGATCAGGTGCTCCGACCCGTTGACGCTCGACTCCGGCGCCGTCATGTCGAAGCCGCCCTGCGCGGCCGTGCGCATCTGGTTGTAGTACGCCGACAGGTTGTCCTCGACCCACCAGTCCTGGCTGGTGACCTGGTGGTAGGGCAGGTGCGCACCGGGGTTCGCGTTGATCCCGAAGGCCTGGGTCAGCGTGTACGTGCCGGCCGGCGTCGTGTCGGTGTTCTGGTGCCGTTGCGAGCCCGGCACGACGCCGTTGCTGCCGACGCGGGCCGCGGTGGTGGTGAGGACCGCACGCCAGGTACGGCCGGTCAGCTGCCAGGCCGTGACCGTCGCGTACGACCCGCGTGCCTTGACCGTGATGATCTGCGTCGCGTTGCCGACCGACACCGGTAACGGGAAGTGGAACGTGACCGGGGCGACCGTCCGGCGTGGCGTCGCCCGTGCGCTGACCGAGGGTCTGGCAGTCGCGGTGACGCTCGCCGCAGGTGACGGGCTCGCACTCGGCGTCGCGGTGGATGCGGCCGGCGAGGACGCAGCGGCTGGGTGGCTGGCGGCCGCCTGCGGGCTCGGTGTCGACGAACAGGCAGCGGTCAGCGCCGCGAGGACCAGTGCGACGGCGATACGCGCACGGTTCTTGCTGGTCCGGCGACTGGTCATAGCAGCAAGGGGAGCACGCTCAGGGCGGCCAGGACCACAGCGGCGCCGATGACGAGCGGGGTACGTCGGGAGATCTCGAACCGGCCGCGCTCGAGGTCGCGGGACACCTGGTAGTAGCGCCGGGTCCCCACGCCGAGGATCAGCAGGCCGAGGGCTCCGGTGATGGCGACCGCGACCTTGTCCTGCGCGCCCGGGGACGTGCCGAAACGGGCGATCGCGGCGCCGAGGGCGAGGATGCCGATGGCCGTGCGCAGCCAGGCCAGGTAGGTGCGTTCGTTGGCCAGGTGGTCGCGGGCGCGGTTGCCCGACTCGCCGCTCGACCCGGTGGCCGAGGCGGATCCCGGATCACCCGTGGCCGGGGTGCGGCCGCTCAGCTGACGACCTGGTCGGTGCCGAGAACGACGTGCAGGACCGGCTTGTCGAGGGTGTGCCGCAGCCGGCTGGCCCAGTCGCGCCGGGTGAGATCGGTGAGCAGGTGCGGCTCGGTGAGCACCACCACCTCGTCGGCGTCGAGCGACTTCACGAGCGCGACGACCGCGTCGACCGGGTGGTCGGTGGCCACCTCGCCGTCGACCTGGGCGACCCCGGCCGCGGTGAGCGCGGCGATCGAGGACTGCACCTCGCGGTCGGCGGCGGTCGATCGCGTCGCGTCCGTGACGCCCTCGTGGTCGGCGAGGAAGGCGTCGCCGAAGTCGGCTCTGGCCAGGTCGTCGACGACCTCCGTGAGCTCGCTGCGGTCGTCGTGGGCCGGGACCACCACGTGGATCCGGATCGGCTCCGGGTCGTGCAGGTGCGCGAACCGCTCCACGTCGTGGGCGGTCAGGGCCTTCTCGGTGAGCAGCACGGTGGTGAACACGTGAGCGAGCCTAACCTGGCGTCAGCCCCCGGCCAGGACCGTGGCGAGGTCGAATCGCACGACCTGCTCGAGCTGGTCGTAGCCGCACGAGCCCGGGTCGCGGTCCGGACGCCAGCTGCGGAACTGTGCCGTGTGCCGGAACCGGGTACCGGCCATGTGGTCGTACGCCACCTCGCAGACCAGATCCGGCCGCAGCGGGACCCACGAGAGGTCCTTGCCCGAGTTCCAGCGGGAGACGGCTCCGGGGCGCCGGTCCGCAGGTTCCTCCGCTGCTGACGCCCACGCGGCCCACGGGTGCCCTTCGAGGCTGTCCGTACGGTACGGCTCGAGCTCCTGGACCAGCTCCGCGCGGCGGGCGGCGGTGAACGCCCCGCACACTCCGACGTGCTGCAGGTGTCCGTCCCCGTCCCACAGGCCGAGCAGCAGCGAGCCGACGACCGGCCCCGACGCGTGCCAGCGGAACCCGGCAACGACGCAGTCGGCCGTGCGGAGGTGCTTGACCTTGAACATGACCCGCTCGTTCTGCCGGTACGGGAGGGCCAGCGGCTTCGCCACCACGCCGTCCAGCCCGGCGCCCTCGAAGACCTCGAACCAGCTGCGGGCCACCGTGCTGTCGCCCGTCGCGGGGGTGAGGAAGATGGAGCCGCTCGTGTGCTCGAGCGCCCGCTCCAGCAGCGCTCGCCGCTCGCCGAACCCGCGGCCGGTCAGGTCCTCGTCGCCGAGCGCGAGCAGGTCGAACGCGACGAACCCGGCCGGGGTCTCCTCGGCGAGCCGCCGCACCCGCGAGTCGGCCGGGTGGATCCGGTTCAGCAGCGCGTCGAAGTCGAGGACCGACCCGCTGGCGATGACGATCTCCCCGTCGACCACGCACCGCTCGGGCAGGTTCTCGCGTATCGCGGCCACGACCTCGGGGAAGTAGCGGGTCAGCGGCTTCTCGTTGCGCGACCCCAGCACCACCTCGTCGCCGTCCCTGAAGACGATGCACCGGAACCCGTCCCACTTGGGCTCGTACAGCAGGCCGCCCTCGACGCTCTCGGCTTCGGGGACACCTTTGCCCGGCTTGGCGAGCATCGGCTTGACGGGCGGCATCACGGGCAGCTGCATGGG
>DAIPJR010000196.1:0-4337 GCA_036770165.1 Actinomycetes bacterium
GCGGCACCGGCCGGGATCCCGGCCGTCGCCAGCGTCACCGCGTTGCCGTGCGGGGTCGACACGGGGACCGCTGACGCCGTGAACTGGGTCACCGTCGTGGTGTCGGCGGCGAGGTCCGGGTTGCCGTCGTTCGACGAGATCCGGGCCGTCGCGGTGCGGGACCCGGACGCGGCGCTCGAGACGGTCGCCGGGACCGTGATCGCCGGCAGCGTCGTGCCTGCGGGGACGGACGGGGACGACGGGTAGGTGCACGTGACGACCTGGCCGGACGTCGAGCAGGTCCAGCCGGTCCCGGTCGCCGTGCCCGGCGTGATGCCAGCCGGCAGGGTGTCGGTGACGGTGATCGGGAGCGTCTCGGCCGCGCCGCTCGCGGACACGCCGGGGGTCAGCGTGTAGCTCGTCGTCGAACCGGCCAGCTGTGCGCCGCCCTGGTTGTCGGTGTTGGCCAGCGTCAGCACCGGAAGCGGCCCGGTGAGGGTGGTGGCGAGGAGGGACCCGATCTCGTGGACCTCGGTCGAGCCGCCGGTGCCCGCGGTCCACCCGAAGGTGAGCTGGTAGGGGATGCCGGTGGCCGGGTTGATCCACGACGCCGGGAAGGCAGTGCCCAGCAACGGCGTGTTCGCCGTCGTCGGCAGCAGGCCCGAGACGGTCTGCTGGCTGGCGCCGTAGGGGGTTGTCGCCATCACCCAGGACTTCGCGGCCACGGCCAGGCCAGATGCCGTCGTCACGGCCGCGCTCGTCGGGTTGATGGCCACCTCGACCGGTACCGCTGCCGGACGCGACGTCGCGCTGGGCTTGTCGAGGAAGCCACCCGCGAGGTTGCTGCTCCCGGTCGTGCTCAGGTGCGAGACCTGGGCGGTGGAGCCGAGCAGGCAGTAGCCCGCCGAGCCATTGCCCGGACCACGGACGGTCAGCGACTCCGGGTACGGAGTGTTGGCGAGCAGTCCGGCGGGCGGAGCGCCGCAGCCGGTGCCGGAGAGCCCGGAGTTGGCGAAGTTGCCGAAGACGTCCTCGCCCATGCCGAGGTAGGCGTCGGTCAGGCCGTTCAGGGCGCCGCTGGTCGAGTAGCCGAGGTAACCGCCGACCTGGCCCGTCGTCGTGGGCGGTGCCGGGTTGGCGGGATCGGCTGCGGCCATGACGAGGGCGATGCCGTCGGCACCGCCGACAGTCGCGTTCCATTGGTAGCTGTTGAAGGTGAGGTCGATGCCTGCCGTCGTCGGGAGCGAGGTCTGGTAGAAGTTGGCACCCACCTGCGAGTTGGCGTTGCTGGTCAGGCGCAACGCTCCCGACCCGGCCGCGTCGGGTGTCGCCAGGTTGCAGCCGGGGACCGGTGACTGCGTGACGTTGGTCCCCGCGGTCAGGCAGGCGAGGTTGGTCCCGGTCGCTGCCACTGGCCGCACCCAGTCGTTCGACACCGTCGGCTGTGCGAAGCCCTCGCCGGCCAGCGGCGTCACCGACGCCCAGCTGTCCGGGGCCCCCACGACGAGGACGCCGGCCACCACCAACGCGGGCACCAACGGGCGTACGACAGCACGGAACAGGCGGGGCACGGGCATGCGGGGCAGCTCCCAGCGGATCGAAGGTCGGACGCTCCCCCACCCCGGGTCGTCCCTCGATCAGCCCCGCAGCTGACCCGTCCAGCGTGCCACGCGCGGACGATCTTGGCCCGCACCCATCCGGGTGACCGGCGTGTCGCGCTGCTGCGTGAACGGGTGGAGCCGGCTAGCCGAACAGAGCAGGCAACGGAGACTCCGAAGCCGCTCGCAACGCCTCGACGGCTATGTCGAACAGCCCCTCGAAGGTCAGGCGCTCACCACCGACGCGCCCGAGCTGCTGGGCCGGGACGCCCGCGGCGGCGGCAGTGTCGACGAAGGCCGCCACCCGATCGGCGCGCACCGAGACGACCGCCCGGGCCGCCGACTCGGCGAACAGGGCGACGAACGCGTCGACATCTGCGGGCAGCGTCACGGTGGCACCGATGCCGCCGCGGAGAGCCATCTCGGTCAACGTCTGGGCCAGCCCGCCGACCGAGATGTCGTGCGCAGCAACGAGAATCCCGTCGCGGGCAGCTCCGACGAGGAGCTCCGCCAGCCGTCGCTCGGCCGCGAGGTCGACGACGGGCGGGAGCCCGCCCAGGTGCCCGTGGACCTCGTGCGCCCACTCCGAACCCGCGAGCTCGTCCCGCGTCGTACCAAGCAGGACGAGGACGTCCCCAGCCGCGTGCAGCCCCATCGGGACCCGGCGGGCCACGTCGTCGATCACGCCCAGCACGCCGATCACCGGCGTCGGCAGGATCGGCTGGTCGCCGGTCTGGTTGTAGAAGCTGACGTTGCCCCCGGTCACCGGTACGCCGAGCTCGACGCAGGCGTCGGCCAGGCCTCGTACGGTCTCGGTGAACTGCCACATCACGTCCGGGTCCTCGGGCGACCCGAAGTTGAGACAGTTGGTCACTGCCAACGGTTTCGCGCCGCCCACGGCCACGTTGCGGTAGGCCTCGGCCAGCGCGAGGCGGACGCCGTCGTAGGGGTCGAGCTTGCAGAACCGGCCGTTGCCGTCGGTCGCCAGCGAGATGCCGAGACCCGTCTCCTCGTCGAGGCGGAGCATGCCCGAGTCGTCCGGCTGGGCCAGGACCGTGCTGCCCTGGACGTACTTGTCGTACTGGCTGGTCACCCATGACTTTCCGGCCAGGTTGGGCGAGGCGACCATGCGCAGCAACGTGTCCCGCAGCTCGGCGCTCGTCGTCGGCCGCTGCAGCCGTGCCGCGGTCGGCAGGTCGGCCTGAAGCCCGTCCTGCCACGTCGGCCGGGCAAAGGGGCGATCGTAGACCGGGCCCTCGTGGGCGACCGTGCGCGGCAGCACGTCGACGATGGTCTCGCCGTGCCACTCGATGACCAGGCGGTCGCCGCCGGTGACCTCGCCGATGACCGTGGCGCTGACGTCCCACTTCGTACAGATCTCGAGGAACCGGTCGAGGTGCACCGGGTCGACGATCGCGCACATGCGTTCCTGCGACTCGCTCATGAGGATCTCCTCCGGCGAGAGCGTCGCGTCGCGCAGGGGTACGTCGTCGAGACGGACGTGCATGCCGCCGGTCCCGGCGCTCGCGAGCTCCGAGGTCGCGCAGGAGATGCCCGCGGCACCGAGGTCCTGGATGCCGACGACGAGGTCGGCCGCGAAGATCTCGAGGCAGCACTCGATGAGCAGCTTCTCGGTGAACGGGTCGCCGACCTGGACGCTGGGCCGCTTGCGCGGAGCGCCGTCGTCGAACGTCTCGGACGCGAGGATCGACGCCCCCCCGATCCCGTCGCCACCCGTCTTGGCGCCGAACAGGATGACCAGGTTGCCCACCCCGGAAGCCTTGGCCAGCTTGATGTCCTCGTGCCGCATCACCCCCACGCAGAGCGCGTTGACCAGCGGGTTGCCGAGGTAGGTCGGGTCGAAGACGAGCTCGCCGCCGATGTTCGGCAGGCCGAGGCAGTTGCCGTAACCACCGATGCCGGCGACGACGCCGGGCAGGACCCGGCGCGTGTCCGGCGCGTCGGCCGGGCCGAACCGCAACGGGTCCATCACGCCGATAGGCCGCGCGCCCATCGTGAGGATGTCCCTGACGATGCCGCCGACTCCCGTGGCCGCACCCTGGTACGGCTCGACGTACGACGGGTGGTTGTGGCTCTCGATCTTGAACGTCACCGCGTAGCCCTGGCCGACGTCGACGACGCCGGCGTTCTCGCCGATGCCGACCAGCAGAACGTCGGCGGCCTCGGCCGGCACCTTGTCGCCGAACTGGCGCAGGTGGACCTTAGAGCTCTTGTACGAGCAGTGCTCGCTCCACATCACCGAGTACATGGCCAGCTCGGACGACGTCGGACGGCGCCCGAGGATCTCGCGGATCCGCGCGTACTCGTCGGCCTTGAGCCCCAGCTCGGCGTACGGCTGGACGACGTCCGGCGTGACCTCCGCGTTCTTGACGCTGTCGATCGTCATGCGGTTACCAGGGACTTGAGGACGGACGTGAAGAAGGCGCGGCCGTCGGTCGTCGGGCCGGTCAGCGTCTCGATCGCGTGCTCGGGGTGCGGCATGAGGCCGACGACGTTGCCGGCGGCGTTGCTGATCCCGGCGATGTCGCGGCGCGACCCGTTGGGGTTCAGATCCAGGTAGCGGGCGACGACGCGCCCCTCGGCCTCGAGCTCGTCGAGGGTGCGCTCGTCGGCGACATAGCCGCCCTCGCCGTTCTTGAGCGGTATGACGATCTCCTGGCCGACGGCGTAGTCGGCGGTCCACGCCGTCGAGGCGGTCTCGATCCGCAGCCGCTGGTCGCGGCAGACGAAGTGCAGGGT
>DAIPJR010000197.1:0-4335 GCA_036770165.1 Actinomycetes bacterium
TCCGCAACGATCAAATTGTGTTGCAGCACAATATCGACGAGCGCGGCGATCCGGAACCCGCGGCTGGTGAAGCCGCCGTACTTGGCCAGGGCGTGGCCGAGGTTGCCGACGCCGACGATGACGACCGGCCAGTCCTGCGTGAGGCCGAGCTCGCGGGAGATCTGGTAGACCAGGTAGTCGACGTCGTAGCCGACCCCGCGGGTGCCGTAGGACCCGAGGTGCGACAGGTCCTTGCGCAGCTTGGCCGAGTTGACCCCGGCCGCGGTCGCGAGCTCTTCGGACGAGACCGTGGCGACGCCGCGCTCGCCGAACGCGATCAGGGAGCGGTGGTAGAGCGGGAGGCGGGCCACCGTTGCTTCGGGGATCCCGCGCCCGCGAGCCAGCGGACGCTCGACGCGGCTAGCGCTCACAGCGGTGCTCCCGGGACGTCCAGACGATCACGGCGGGCATGTTTCTCGCAGACTAAGCCTTTGTGAACAGATGCACAAAGTCGTCGCCCGAACCGCTCACCAGTCGAGACGGCCGAGGTCACGAGGGGCGGAGCGCGGCGCGGAGGCGGGCCTCGTCGACGTGCCAGAAGTCGTGCTGGGCGCCGTCGACGAACGTCACCGGGATCTGCTCCCAGTACGCGTCCAGCAGCTCTGGGTCCGACCTGATGTCCACCTCGGCCCAGGTCGCGCCGACCTCGGCGCAGACCTGCTCCACCACCGGGCGAGCGTCGTCGCACAGGTGGCACCCCGGCCGGGTCAGCAGCACCACCCGGACGTGTCCGGGCAGCCCCTTCACGAGTGGGACTCGCGGAGCCGACCCTTCGCGACCTTGCCCGCTGTGGAGTGCGGCAGCTCGTCGACGACGGACACGATGGTCGGCCACTTGAACCGGGCCAGCCGGGTCGCCACGTGGGCGGCCACCTGCTCGGCACCGATCGTGGCGCCCTCGCGCGGCACGACGAAGGCCTTCACCGCCTCCCCCGTGTACGGGTGCGGGACGCCGACCACGGCGACCTCGGCCACGTCGGGATGGCTGATGATCGCGTCCTCGACCTCGCGCGGGTAGACGTTGAACCCGCTGACGATGATCAGCTCCTTGCGTCGGTCGACCAGCACGAGGTCGCCCTCGTCGTCCTCGTAGGCGACGTCTCCGGTGGCGTACCAGCCCTCGGCGTCGGGACCGCCCGAGCCGTCCGGCCAGTAGCCGGAGAACAGGTTCGGGCCACGCACCATGATCTCGCCGGGATCGCCCTCCTCGGCCTGCTCGCCGTCCTCGTCGACCAGCCGCAGCTCGACACCGGGCAGGGGCTTGCCGACCGACCCTGGCTTGGCCACACCGTCGACCAGCGTCGACGAGACGCCGGGCGCGGCCTCGGTCAGGCCGTAGCCCTCGAAGACCGGCAGCCCGGTAGCGGTCGTGATCTGCTCGAGCACCGAGGACGGCACGGGCGCGGCACCGGTCAGCAGCAGCCGTACCGTGCCGAAGGCGTCGCGCAGTCCCGGCAGCGAGCTCCACGCGACGTACATCGGCGGGGCGCCGGGGACGTTCGTGACGCCTTGCGCACGGATCACGTCGAGGGACTCCGCAGGATCGAAGCGCTCGACGAGGACCAGCGTGGCCGCACACCTCGCGGCGGCTGCGAGCGTCCCGTTGAGCGCGTAGACGTGGAACAGCGGGAGCACCAGCAGGACGATGTCGTCCGGGGTCACCGCGGGGTGGGCCAGGTCGTGGACCTGCTCCACGCTTGCCCGCAGCGCGCGGTGGGTGAGCATCGCGCCCTTGGGGCGACCGCTCGTGCCCGACGTGTACAGCAGCAGGGCAAGGTCCTCGGGCCGGGTCGCGTGGGCTCTCGGCGCCCCCGAGAACGAGCCGAACGCCTTCTCGCCGGGAGCGGGCGCCCCGACCACCACTCGGATCAGCTCCGCCGCGGCCTCGGTCTGGCGGATCGCCGCGGCCGCCGTACGGTCGAAGACCACGGCCCGCGCACCCGAGTCGAGCAGGAGCGTGCCGAGCTCGACCGGCGTGGAGCCGGTGTTCGCGGGTACCGCGACCAGCCCGGCGCGGAGCGCGCCGAAGTAGGCGGAGACGAACTCGGGGACGTTGCCGAGCAGCAGGACGACCCGGTCGCCTGGAGCCAGCCCGAGGCCCTGGTAACCGGCCGCGGCGACGTCGACAGCGGCCTCGACCTGCGCCCACGTCAGCGTGCGGCCGCCGGCGATCAGGGCGGGATGCTCGGGACTGGACCCGGCCGCATCTCGTACCAGATCAGCCAGGTTTGCGCCCACCGCGCGAGTGTCCCATACGCTCCACGTGTGACGGCGCCGCTGAACGAGGACGCCCCCGCCAAGCTGGCTGGTCGGGCGGCTGCCGCGGTCGCCGAGGTCGAGGCCGCCCTCTCCGTACCCCCCGACCCGCAGGCGGCCGCGTTCTTCGACATCGACAACACCGTCGTCCGCGGCGCGTCGATCTTCTACCTCGCGATGGGGCTGGCCCGCCGCAAGTTCTTCACCCGGCGCGACGTCGTCGGGTTCGTGCGCAACCAGGTGAAGTTCCGCATGGTCGGGGCCGAGGACATGGGGCACATGGCCGACGCGACCGAGATGGCGCTCGGCTTCGTCGAGGGCCATGCAGTCTCCGAGGTCGTGACCATGGGCCGGGAGATCTTCGACGAGACCATCGCCGCCAAGGTCTATCCGGGCACGCTCGCCCAGGCCCGGTCCCACCTCGACGCGGGTCAGCGGGTCTGGCTCGTCTCCGCCGCACCGGTCGAGCTCGCGACGATCATCGCCAAGCGGCTGGGCCTCACCGGCGCCCTCGGCACGGTCTCCGAGATCGAGAACGGGATCTACACCGGCCGGCTCGTCGGCCGACCGCTGCACGGTCCGGCGAAGGCCGAGGCGATCAAGGCGCTCGCCGAGCGGGAGGGCCTCGACCTGTCCCGCTGCTCCGCCTACTCCGACTCGTCCAACGACATCCCCATGCTGTCGCTCGTCGGCGACCCGTGTGCCATCAACCCGGACGCGAAGCTCCGTCGGCACGCGCGGGACATGGGCTGGCGGATCCAGGACTACCGCACCGGTCGCAAGGCAGCGAAGGTCGGCGTACCCGTCGTCGCCGGCACCGGTCTCGCGGCGGGAGCAGCGGCCGCAGCCGTCGCATGGGAGCGCAAGCGCCGCGCTCGATAGCCGCTGACTGGCGGCAGGCCGGCTAGAAGAACACCGAGCGCCGCTGCATGAGCAGCTTGTACAGCGTGTGCTGGATCGTCTCGCGCACCTGGTCGGTGAGGTTGAAGACCAGCATCGGGTCGTCGGCGGCCCCGGCGGCGTAGACGTCAGTACGGATCGGCTCGCCGAACTCGATGATCCACTTGCTGGGCAGCGGGATCCGCCCGAGCGGGCCCAGCAGCGGGAACGTGGGCGTGATCGGGAAGTACGGCAACGAGAGCAGCCGGGCCAGCGCCGTCACGTTGCCGATGATCGGGTAGATCTCCTCGGCGCCGACGATCGAGACCGGGATGATCGGTACGCCGGTACGCAGCGCAGCCGACACGAAGCCGCCACGACCGAACCGCTGCAGCTTGTACCGCTCCGAGTAGGGCTTGCCGACGCCCTTGAACCCTTCGGGCCACACGCCGACGACCTCACCGGCGCTGAGCAGCCGTTCGGCGTCCTCGTTGCAGGCCAGCGTCGAGCCGGTCTTGCGGGCGAACTCGGAGATGACCGGGGTCGAGAACACCAGGTTGGCGCCCAGCATCCGCAGCGGGCGGTGGGCCGGGTGCTCGTCGAGCAGGGCGATCTGGGTCATGATCGCATCGACGGCGATCGTGCCCGAATGGTTGGCCACCAGCAGCGCACCGCCCGTGTCGGGCATGTTCGACAGGCCCTGAGCCTCGATCCGGAACCAGTGCTTGTACAGCGGCCGGAGCGCGGCCAGCAGGACCTTGTCGGACAGCTCCGGGTCGAAGCCGAACTCGTCGACGACGTAGTCGCCGGTGATGCGCCGCCGCAGGAACGCCAGCGTCTCGGCCACCCGACGGTCCCATTCTGGGCGTGCCTCCTGCTCGTCGCCCACCGCAGGCGGCGCCTCGTCGGCGGGCAGGGGTTCGTCGATGCGCAGGGGTTCGTCGGCCTGAGGGACCGCCGTCCGCGGCACCTTGACCCGCTTGGGCTTGTCGTTGATCGGGATGATCTTGGCCTCAGACATCGGCAGCTCCCCCGGGCAGGATGCCCGCCAGGGCAGCGGCGACGCGCCGCTCGACCGCGGCCACACCCTCGGGTGGGAAGTGCGCGTTGAGCCGGTGCTCGCGTACGAAGTCGTCGAACGTCTCGGCCGTCGTGTACGCCG
>DAIPJR010000198.1:0-4330 GCA_036770165.1 Actinomycetes bacterium
CCAGAACCAGCAGGGCCAGAACCAGGGCGGTCAGAGCAACCGCTCGGACGGCAACCAGCAGGGCGGCCAGTCGAACCAGCCGGGCCAGAACCGCCCCTACTACGACGACGACGACGGCACCGGCCGGCGTCGACGTCGTGGTCGGGGACGTGACCGCCGTCCCGGCGTCCGGGGCGAGCGGGGCGAGCGCTTCGGCGGGGAGGCCGAGCCGGTCATCGGCGAGGACGACGTCCTCGTCCCGGTAGGCGGCATCGTCGACGTGCTCGACAACTACGCCTTCGTCCGTACGACCGGCTACCTGCCCGGTCCCAACGACGTCTACATCACCCTCGCCCAGGTACGGAAGTACGGGCTCCGCAAGGGCGATGCCGTCACCGGTGCCGTCAAGCAGACCAAGGACGGCGAGCGCCGCGACAAGTTCAACGCGCTGGTCCGCCTCGACTCGGTCAACGGGCTGGACCCGTCGGCCGCGCTCGGCCGGCCCGACTTCAACAAGCTGACACCGCTGTACCCGCAGGACCGGCTCCGGCTCGAGTCCGACCCGACCAACCTCACGGCCCGGGTCATCGACATCGTGGCGCCGATCGGCAAGGGCCAGCGCGGGCTCATCGTCTCCCCGCCCAAGGCTGGCAAGACGATGGTGCTCCAGGCGATCGCCAACGCGATCAGCCTGAACAACCCCGAGGTGCACCTGATGGTCGTGCTCGTCGACGAGCGGCCAGAAGAGGTCACCGACATGCAGCGGTCGGTCAAGGGCGAGGTCATCGCCTCGACGTTCGACCGTCCCGCCGAGGACCACACCGTCATCGCCGAGCTCGCGATCGAGCGGGCCAAGCGGCTGGTGGAGCTCGGGCACGACGTGGTCGTCCTGCTCGACTCGATGACCCGGCTGGGTCGGGCCTACAACCTGGCGGCCCCGGCGTCCGGACGGATCCTGTCCGGTGGTGTCGACTCCAGCGCGCTGTATCCGCCGAAGCGGTTCTTCGGTGCCGCCCGGAACATCGAGGACGGCGGCTCGCTCACCGTGCTCGCCACGGCACTCGTCGAGACCGGCTCGAAGATGGACGACGTGATCTTCGAGGAGTTCAAGGGCACCGGCAACATGGAGCTCAAGCTGGACCGCCGGCTGGCGGACAAGCGGATCTTCCCGGCGGTCGACGTCGACCCGTCCGGTACCCGCAAGGAGGAGATCCTGCTGTCGCCGGAGGAGCTCAAGATCGTCTGGAAGCTCCGCCGGGTGCTGCACGCCCTCGACTCGCAGCAGGCGATCGAGCTGCTGATCAACAAGCTGAAGCAGACCAAGAGCAACTACGAGTTCCTGCTCGAGGTCGCCAAGACGACGCCCATGTCCGGCGGCTCGGACGACTGACCCCGAGCCCGCTGGATGGGGAATGCCGCTTCGACTTGCTTTGTTTCGCAAGCGGTTTCGCAAGCGCGACCCGGTGCTGGCACACTGGGAGCAGGCCCGGTTCACGGCCGCGTCGACGACATCGATGCGGGCGACCCGGCGCCGCCTATCGACAGGAGAAGCACCATGAAGCCCGACATCCACCCCACGTACGTCGAGACCCAGGTGACCTGTACCTGCGGCAACACCTTCGTGACGCGCAGCACCGCGACCAGTGGCCAGATCCACGCCGACGTGTGCTCCGCCTGCCACCCGTTCTACACGGGCAAGCAGAAGATCCTCGACACCGGCGGCCGCGTCGCCAAGTTCGAGCAGCGCTTCGGCAAGAAGGCCGACGCCGCAAAGTAGCTACGCCGACGGCGCCGCTCCGGGACATCCCGGGGCGGCGCCGTTCGTGTTCTCGTCCCCAGCCCGTCCAGCAGCACAAGTCCGAGAGGCCGTCCGATGTTCGACAACGTCGAAGATCTCGTCGCCGAGTACGCCGATCTCGAGCGACGCCTGGCCGACCCGGCGATCCACGCCGACGCAGGTGCGGCCCGCCGGCTCGGCCGTCGCTACGCCGAGCTCGGGCCGATCGTCGCCGCCTACCGAGAGTGGCGGCAGACCGGCGACGACATCGGCGCAGCAACCGAGCTCGCCGTGGAGGACCCGTCCTTCGCCGCCGAGGTGACGTCGCTTCGTGCGCGCCACGCCGAGCTCGACGACCAGCTGCGGCTGCTCCTGGTTCCGCGCGACCCGGACGACGACCGCGACGTGATCCTCGAGGTCAAGGCGGGGGAGGGTGGCGACGAGTCCGCGCTGTTCGCGGGCGACCTCCTGCGGATGTACCAGCGCTACGCGGAGCGCCGCGGCTGGAAGGTCGAGGTGCTGGACGCGCAGGAGTCCGACCTCGGTGGCTACAAGGGCGTCGCGATGGCAGTGAAGGCCAAGGGCACGCCGCAACCCGGCGACGCGCCCTGGGCACGGTTGAAGTACGAGGGGGGCGTCCACCGCGTGCAGCGGGTGCCCGCCACCGAGTCGCAGGGCCGTATCCACACCTCGGCGGCCGGCGTGCTGGTGCTCGCCGAGGCCGAGGACGTCGAGGTGACGGTCGACCCGAACGACCTCCGGATCGACGTCTACCGCTCGTCCGGCCCAGGTGGCCAGAGCGTCAACACCACCGACTCCGCCGTACGCATCACGCACCTGCCGACGGGGATCGTCGTGTCCTGCCAGAACGAGAAGTCCCAGCTGCAGAACAAGGAGTCGGCGATGCGCATCATGCGTGCCCGGCTGCTTGCCGCCGCGCAGGAGGCCGCCGACGCGGCTGCCTCCGACGAGCGCCGCAGCCAGGTCCGTACCGTCGACCGCTCGGAGCGCATCCGCACGTACAACTACCCGGAGAACCGGATCGCCGACCACCGCACCGGCTACAAGGCGTACAACCTCGACCAGGTCCTCGACGGAGACCTCGATCCCGTCGTTCAGTCGGCTATCGAGGCCGACATGGCGGCGAAGCTGTCAGGCGATGCCTGAGCAGTCGGTCCCTGTCCAGCAGCTCCTGTGGGGGCTCGTCGCTGACGCCGCCCTCGCGTTCGAGGCGGTCGGGGTCCCGTCGCCGCGGTACGACGCCGAGGAGCTCGCCGCCCATGCCCTCGGCGTGCCGCGCTCCGGCCTGCGCTCGGTGCAGGTGCTCGACGAGGCGACGATCACCAGGTTCCGGGCCGCGGTCGCACGGCGGCAGGCGAGGGAACCCCTCCAGCACATCCTCGGTACTGCCGCATTCCGGCACGTGGAGGTGGCGGTCGGGCCGGGTGTCTTCGTCCCCAGGCCGGAGACCGAGGTCGTCGCCGGCTTCGCGATCGACCGCGCGAGGGAGGTCGTCGCCGAGGGTCGCAGCCCGTTGGTGGTCGACCTCTGCACCGGCTCGGGCGTCATCGCGATCTCCGTCGCGGGCGAGGTACCGGAGGCGACCGTCCATGCGCCGCAACGTCGAAGGCTCCGACGTCCGGCTGCAGGCCGGCGACGCGACGGCTGCGGGCACCCTCGCCGAGCTGGACGGCACCGTAGACGTGGTGGTCAGCAACCCGCCGTACATCCCGGCCGACGGGGTGGTACGCGACCCCGAGGTCCTCGCGTACGACCCCGCTGTCGCGTTGTGGGGCAACGGCCCCGACGGCCTCGGCGTCCTGCGGGGCGTCGCTGTCCGGGCCCAGGCGTTGCTGCGACCCGGTGGTTGGTTCGTCGTCGAGCACGCCGACGTCCAGGGCGCGGCGGTCGTCGCCGCGCTGCGCGACCAGGGAGGATGGGTCGAGGCTGCCGACCACCGCGACCTCACCGGCCGCGACCGCTACGCCGTCGCTCGACGCGACGCCCCGACCAGTGCCCCGACCAGTGCCCCGACCAGTGCCCCGAGCGGCGATGGAGGAGACCGATGAGCCGCCGTTTCAGCTGCGACGACCCGGAGGAACGGCGGATCGGCCTCGACCAGGCGACGGAGGTGGCCCAGCGCGGCGAGCTCGTGGTGCTGCCCACGGACACGGTCTACGGCCTCGGCTGCGACGCGTTCTCGTCGACCGGTGTCGCCGACCTGCTCCGCGCCAAGGGCCGCGGTCGAGACATGCCGGTACCGGTCCTGGTCGGTTCGCCCCGGACGGTCGCTGGGCTCACCGCGTACCTGTCCAGTACCGCCGAGGCGCTGATCGAGGCGTTCTGGCCGGGGGCGCTCACGATCGTCGTGGCGCAGGCGCCGTCGCTGGCCTGGGACCTCGGTGATGCGCACGGCACGGTGGCCGTGCGGATGCCGCTGCACCCGGTCGCGATCGAGCTGCTCGGTCGCGTCGGGCCCATGGCGGTCAGCTCCGCGAACCGCTCGGGCGAACCGCCCGCCACGACGGCGGACGAGGCGATCGCCCAGCTCGCCGACTGGGTGGCCGTCTACCT
>DAIPJR010000199.1:0-3430 GCA_036770165.1 Actinomycetes bacterium
CGGGTGGCCGCCAGCGGGACGGTGATCGCGACGACGCCGATCAGCCGCGGCGGCAGCAGCACCCAGGGCAGGGGGAGCCGCGAGCTCAGGTGGCCGGTCGCATACAGGCTGATGCCGAACGCGATCGCCGCGGCGCTCGCCAGCAGGACCGCGTAGACCTTGCGCTCGCCCTCGATCGGCAGCTCCTCGGGTGCGAGCCCGGCGAGGACGACACCGGTCACGATGAGTACGAGGAGGACCGCCGAGGCCGTACCCAGGCTCTCGCCGTGGATGACCGCGATGACCGCCGCGATCGCGCCCTCGGTCGACGTGATCGGCGCGACGAGGCCGACCTTGCCGTGCCGCAGCGCCGAGTACGACAGCAGCAGGCCCACCACGTTGCCCACGCCGGCGGCCACCATCCAGCCGACCAGCCCCGCGTCCAGGTGGCCCGGGCCCCCGACCACGGCGATCATCCCGAGGTTGAGGACGAGGCCGAACGCCATGACCCAGGCCAGCACCGACCATGGGCCGATCATCCGGCTGGACCGGCTCGAGCAGAGGGTCCCCACGGAGAACATCAGCGCCGCACCCAGGCCGCCGAGAATCGCCGTCACCCCGGGGACGGTACGGCAACAGTCCGGCGCCAGGAGACCGACGTACGGTCCGCCGACGTATCAGCGCGGGCCGCGTCGGCTCTCCCCGACAGACCCCGCAGCCCGACCGGAGGTGTCCCCACAATGACGACATCCAGATGACGACAGCCAGCGGAACGACGCAGCGCAGGACCGGCCGCTACGGCTGGCTCCCCGACCTCCCCGACGTGCGGGACCACCTGTACGCGGCGCCGCTGGCCACGATCGGCGTGCTGCCGTCGTCGGTCGACCTGCGGGCGAGCTGCCCCGCCACGGTCTACGACCAGGGCCGCATCGGCAGCTGCACCGCCAACGCCATCGCCGGCGCCTTCGAGTTCGACCTGCGAAAGCAGGGGCTCGGCGACTTCATGCCGTCGCGCCTGTTCATCTACTACAACGAGCGCGCCACCGAGGGCACGGTCCACTCCGACTCCGGCGCGATGCTCCGCGACGGCATCAAGAGCGTCGCCAAGCTCGGTGTCTGCTCCGAGGCGGACTGGCCCTACGACGACACTCCCCCGCTCGTCGACGGCGGACCGTGGCCCAGCGGCGCGAAGGCCGGCAAGCACCCCGGCAAGGCCTGCTACGCCAGCGCGAAGGGCAACGAGGCGCTGACCTACCAGCGGGTCGTGCGCAGCCTCGCTCAGTTCAAGGGCTGCCTCGCCGACGGCTACCCGTTCGTCTTCGGCTTCACCGTCTACGAGAGCTTCGAGAGCCCGGTCGTGGCCAAGACCGGTGTCGCTCCGATGCCGGTGCCCGGCGAGCAGGTCCTCGGTGGGCACGCGGTCTGCGCCGTCGGCTACGACGACGCGACGTCGACCTTCCTCGTCCGCAACTCGTGGGGTCCGGCGTGGGGCCAGGGCGGCTACTTCACGCTGCCCTACGCATACCTCACCGAGACCGGTCTCTCGCAGGACTTCTGGACCATCCGCCAGGTCAGCTGAGCCAGGTCAGCTGAGCTGGTCGGCCGAGCCCGTCGATGGGGCAGACAAACCGGGCATCGGGCTCAGAAGGTGACTGGACTTCTGTCCCTCCTGACCCAGGAGATCACGAATGCATCACCCGTTTAGACGACACGGGCTCGGACCGCTACGGTTTGCTCACTTGGAGTGAGGAGGGACATGAGCGGCCTTTTGTCAATGCGACGCGCCGCACCGCCACGACATTCTTTGCGGCCGTCCGAGCCACGCCTCCAACGGCTGGCTGCTGGTCGCACCGGCGCGTTCGCGAAGAGGGCTGCGCTGGTCCTGGTCGCAGCCATCCTCCTGCTCAGCGCCGTGTTCCTCGTACTCGCGGTCACCAGCTGGGCCTCGGACCCGCACACCGGCGCGACGAGCTCCGCCGGCTTCTGACCCACCCCTCTCGTCCCTCTCGTTCCTGGCGTTCTCTCGCGTCGATCATGGGCGAAGTGCCCCTGTGGATCATGAGAACGAGGCCATTCGACCATGATCAACGCTGGGTGGCGGGGCGCGGAGCGGTGGGGGTTCTAGGCTCGTACGCATGACCGCAGCGCTGGAGCCGGTGCACGAGCTGCTCCAGGCACGCGAGGTGCCGCTGGGCGGCATCAGATCCATCCTCGTACGGCGGACCCTGCCGAACCGGGCCCTCCGCACCGTGGGTGCCTGGTGCTTCGTCGACCACTACGGGCCGCACGACGTCTCGGCAGGCCGCGGCATGGACGTGCCGCCGCACCCGCACACCGGCCTCCAGACGGTGAGCTGGCTGCTCGCCGGCGAGGTCGAGCACCGCGACAGCATGGGCAGTCTCGCGACGATCCGGCCCGGCGAGCTCAACCTGATGACGAGCGGCCGCGGAATCGCGCACTCCGAGGTCTCGACCGGCGACGGCCCGACCCTGCACGGCGCCCAGCTGTGGGTCGCGCTGCCCGACGCGTACCGTCACCAGGCCCCGCACTTCGAGCACCACACCGATCTCCCGGAGGTCGACGACTGGCCGCGCGGGGGCTTCCACGCCACCGTCATCGTCGGCAGCCTCGGTGGGCAGACGTCGCCCGCGCGTACGTACACCCCGCTGGTGGGCGCCCACGTGCGGCTGAGCGACGGGGCGAGCGGGGTGCTGCCGCTGGAGCCCGAGTTCGAGCACGGGTCGCTGCTCCTGCGCGGCGACGCGACGGTCGACGGCGTGCCCGTCGAAGTCGGTTCCCTGCTCTACCTCGGTGGCGGCCGCACCGAGCTCGCGTTCGCCACGACGCGGGACGCCGAGCTGCTGCTGCTCGGCGGGACCCCCTTCGAGGAAGAGCTGCTGATGTGGTGGAACTTCGTGGGCCGCAGCCACGAGGAGATCGTCGCTGACCGCGCGGACTGGGAAGCCGGCCAGCGGTTCGGCGTGGTCCACGGCTACCCCGGCGACGTCCTGCCCGCGCCGGCGCTGCCCACGACGAGGTTGCGCGCGCGCCCGCGCCGCACGGAGCGACTCAACCTTTGACCGCGCAGCGGCGTCTGAGTCGTGTGAGCGTGCAGACTGCGGGTGTTCAGACCCTCGCCGGACGGGGAGAGGTTCGGTTGGACCCGCAGACCCACGATGCGTTCGACCAGTTCGCCCGTGCTCGCACGGCCGGCCTGCTGCGGTTCGCGTACGTCCTCTGCGGCGACCGCGAGAAGGCAGCCGACCTCGTGCAGGACGCCCTGGAGCGCGCCGCGCTGGCGTGGCCGCGCGTCGTCAACCGGGACGACCCCGAGGCGTACGTGCGACGCATCATCGTCAACCGCAACGTGAGCATCTGGCGGCGGACCCGGCGGGAGCGGCTCGTCGCCGAGACCCCCGAGGTCACGTACGAGTCGCCGGACCCGCACGAC
>DAIPJR010000199.1:3440-4320 GCA_036770165.1 Actinomycetes bacterium
GGGCCGAGCTGGCCACGCTGCCGGCCCGCCAGCGCGCTGTCCTCGTGCTGCGGTTCTACGAGGACCTCGGGGTGACGGAGACGGCCGCCGTCCTGGGCTGCTCCGTCGGCACCGTCAAGAGCACCACGTCGCGCGGTCTCGCCCGGCTGCGCGAACGACTGACCGAGTACGAGGGCGAAGGGACGTGGACCGCATGAACGACGACGAGCTCGAGGCCGACCTCCGTCGGGTCCTCGCCGATCCGAGCCGGCGGCTGCCCGACACGCTGGTCCCGCTGGATCAGGTGCACGCCGGAGCGCGCCGGCGCAAGGCCCGCCGGCAGGCCCTCGCGGCAGTGGCCGGTGCTTCTGCGGGCGTGCTGGTGGTGGTGGCCTTCGTCGGCATCAGCCACCTCTCGCACGGCCCGACGAACGTGTCGGCCGGGCACACGCCGGGAACGTCGGACACCGTCTCGATCGGTGCCACGACCAGCATGTCGCCCGACGCCTCCGCGACGCCGAGCAGGTCTGGGTCACCGGTCGCCACAGCAGGGCCGGGGCCCGTACCGGCCGGGTTCACGCCGGTCTCCGTCACAGCGGTGAACGACCAGCGCTGGTGGGTGCTGGGCACCGGCGGCCAGATCGCCGCGACCACCAACGCCGGCCGGACGTTCGTGCTCGTCAGCGACTCCGCGACCTCCGGGCTGCCGGCAGACGCGGTCGAGATGCGCTTCGCCGACAAGATCCATGGCTGGGCCGTCTCCGAGCGGGTGAACCAGACCGGCAGCGGCATCCTGTGGCAGACCTCCGACGGCGGCTCGACGTGGCAGCGATCCGGTCTCGCCGCCCCGGTCGGCACGGTCGAGCTCGGCGGCGGGATGGCCTACGTCCTCACCCAGCCG
>DAIPJR010000200.1:0-4283 GCA_036770165.1 Actinomycetes bacterium
GCGCCGTCGAGGGCAACAGCGACCGCCTCCGCCAGCAAGGGGCTGACCTCCGTCGTCCGGCCCCGTGCCGCGTTCAGCGCGACCAGCTCCGAGTCGGGCCGGAACCGGCTGCAGGCCAGGTCGAGCGCCCGCAGGTGGTGCTCGAGCAGCTCGCGCGCCCCGTCCAGCCAGGTGGGCTCGGTCACGACGACGCGCACGTCGACGCCGATGGCTGACCAGTCGCTCCACGCCAGCCGAGGCGCCAGGTCGACGGCGGTCATGACGTGTGCGTCGTGGCTACGGCGCCAGAGCTAGTGGTCGTCGGGGTGCTCGCGGTGCTGGACGTACCGCTCGTGCTGGCCGTACCGCTCGTGCTGGCTGTGCCACTGGTCGTGCTCGTCGAGTCGTCCGAGTTGCTGGTCGTCGCGACCGAAGAGTCGTCGGACGACGTCGTGGTCCCGGTGCTCGTCGAGGTGCCGGCGGTGGCGTTCGCGCTGGTCGCACTGCTCTCGACGTACGCGATGCCGGCGGCGCCGGCGGCCCCGACCACCGCGAAGGCGACGGTGGCAGCGGTGATGCGGCGGCGACCCTTGGCGCGGGCGATGATGCGGGCTTCGTTGTAGTCCATGGCTATGGCCTCTCTTGGATGTGATATCGGATTCAGATGGGACGTGCTCACGTGCCGGACGTGGAGCTGGTGGTGGCCGTCAGGTCGTAGACCGTCGTGCCGCCGATCGTGGTCGCGGTGTAGTGCGCCTCGACCCACGCTGTGATGGCGTTCGAGCTGCTGCTGCCGCCCTGACCGCCGCCGCCACCCGCGCCGCCCCCGGCGACGAAGTAGTGGATCTTGCCCTCGGCGACGTACCGCTCGAACTGCGCCAGGGAGGGCGCCGGATCGGTCCCGTTGAACCCGCCGATGGACATGACCGGCTCGCCGGACGCCAGCTGGTAGCCCGCGGCGGAGTTGGCGCCGACCGCGGCCGCTGCCCAGGTGTACCTGGACGCGTCGGCCTGGAGGGCCTTGACGAGGGCTGCGCTGGCCGTGCTGCCGTTGAGCAGGCTGCCGATGCCTCCGGCATTGCCGCGGGTCGTCGCACCGCCGATCGTCGCACCGCCCTGCGTCGGGGCGCCCGCAGGAGGCGCGCCTCCGCCGGCTGCACCCGCAGGACCGCCAGGACCGCCAGGGCCACCAGCGGCCGGCCCACGCCGCTGATCGACGGGCCGGCCGACGGGATCGAGCCGGAGTGCGGCGTGGCCGCGGTCTCGAGGGAGTAGGCAGCCGGCGCCGCGAGGCTGACGACCACACCGACCGCGGCGGCGGACAGCGCCACCCGTCGGGTGAGGGTGTGGCCGGCCAGCAGGACCGCTGCCGCACCCACGCCGCCCACGACCACCGCGTAGCGCAGCCAAGGGTTCCAGTCGGGGCTGCGGTCCAGCAGGACGTACGCGAGGACCGAGGTGGCCACGAGGCCGATCGCCAGCGCGGCGCGTGCGAAGGGCAGGTGCCGGCTGCGGAAGAAGGTGGCCGCACCGATGCCGACGAGCGCTGCGATCGCCGGGGCCAGCGCGACCGCGTAGTACGGGTGGATGATGCCCTGCGCGAAGCTGAAGGTGAGCCCGGTGACGATCAGCCAGCCGCCCCACAGCAGCACCGAGGCACGAAGCCGGTCGGTGCGAGGCGCACGCCGCGTCATCCAGAGCAGTCCGACGAACGAGACGAGCGCGGCCGGGATCAGCCAGGCGACCTGCCCACCGAACTCGGAGCCGAACAACCGGCTCCAGCCGGTGGCACCCCACATCCCGGTGCCCGTACCGCCGGCAGCACCGGCAGCACCGGCAGCACCGCCAACGACGCTGCCGGTCTCGTTGCCGGTCAGCCGGCCGAGGCCGTTGTAGCCGAGGATCAGGCTGAGCACGCTGTTGTCCTGCGAGCCGCCGATGTACGGGCGGGCCGACGACGGCACGAGCTCGACGACGGCGACCCACCAGCCGGACGCGACCACGAGGGCGACGCCAGCCAGCAGGAGCTGGCCGATCCGCCGACGCAGCGGGGTCGGCGCCGCGACGAGATAGACCAGCGCGAACACCGGCACGACGAGGAACGCCTGCATCATCTTGGTGATGAAGCCGAAGCCGACGAGAGCACCGGCGAGCAGCAGCCAGCGCGTGCCGGCCTTCTCGACCGCGCGGGTCATCGCGTACGCCGCTGCGACGAGGAGCAGGACGAGCAGCGCGTCCGGGTTGTTGAACCGGAACATCAGCGTGGCGACGGGAGTCAGCGCGAGGACCGCGCCGGCGAGCAGGGCGGCTGCGGGCGAGAACCAGCGCCGAACCGTGGCGTACAGCACCCCGACTGCTGCCACGCCCTCGAGCGCTTGCGGCACGAGGATGCTCCAGGCGTTGACGCCGAAGAGGCGCGCGGACAGCTCCATGACCCACAGCGACGCCGGCGGCTTGTCCACGGTGATGAAGTTCGAGGCGTCCGAGGAGCCGAAGAAGAAGGCCTCCCAGCTCTTGGTGCCGGCCTGGACGGCGGCAGAGTAGAAGGTGTTCGCCCACCCGGACGCCCCGAGGTCCCAGAGGTAGAGCGCGGCCGTGGCCAGGAGGAGGAGCAGCAGGCTCGGACGGACCCAGGCCGGGTCGCTCGGACGCCCGCGGACGATGCGACTCGGCCGCGACGTACCCGCCGGCGGCTCTGCCGACTCGGGCAGCCCGGCCGGCGCGACGTCGGCTGGGACGGTCAGGGGCAGGGTCGCTGTCATGGCCTCGTCCTTCGTTCGCACGTGTTCATCGGTGCTGGTCACAGGTAGAGGATCGAGTCCGAACCTGTGTGCGACCTGGGACCACGCTGGGCGCCACGTAGGAAGTGCGAACCGCTAGCCTGCGGGCTATGCCTGTGCCCATCGAGAGCCCGCCCGTGAACCCGCCAGAGACCCCCGAGCCGCTGCTGCCGGCCGACTTCGAGGTCGGAATGGCCACCGCCTCGTGGCAGATCGAGGGCGCGACCGCCGAACGCGGACCGTCCATCTGGGACGACTTCGCCCAGGTGCCGGGAGCGGTGCGGGACGGCGCGACCGGCGAGCCCGCCTGCGACCACGTGCACCGGCTCGACGAGGACCTCGACCTGCTCGGCTGGCTCGGTGTGGACTCGTACCGGTTCTCGATCAGCTGGCCGCGCGTCCTCCCGGACGGCGAGGGCGCCGTGTCCGCCCACGGCCTCGGCTTCTACGACCGGCTGGTCGACGGCCTCCTGGCGCGCGGCATCCGGCCCGTCGCGACGCTCTACCACTGGGACCTTCCGAGCACGTTCCAGAAGGACGGTGGCTGGACCTCGCGCGAGACCGCCGAACGGTTCGCCGACTACACCTCTGTCGTCGCCGACCGGCTGGCCGACCGGGTGGACCGCTGGGCCACCATGAACGAGCCGTGGTGTGCTGCCTTCCTCGGCTACTCCTCCGGTGTGCACGCACCGGGTCTGCGCGATCCCGCCGCCTCGCTCTCGGCCGCCTACCACCTGATGCTCGGTCATGGTCTGTCCGTCGAGCGCCTGCGGGCCGCCGGGGCACGGCACGTCGGTACGGTGCTTAACCTGTACCCGGTCCGTGCCGAGGACGCAGCGTCCGAGGCCGCGGCCCGCCACGTCGACGGCCTGCAGAACCGGTTCTTCCTCGAGCTGCTCGCCGGCCGCCCGATCCCGGCAGACATCGTCCAGGCGACCTCTGCCCTGACCGACTGGTCGTTCGTGCGCGAGAGCGACCGCGCGGTGATCGCGGCGCCGATCGACTGGCTGGGCGAGAACTACTACACCGTCTTCCGGGTGGCCGCCGGCACGAGCGAGAACGACGACGGCGGGAAGGACGCGGCCGCGTTCCCGGGCGCGCCGCCCTTCCGATTCCGGCCGCGCCAGCCGGTCACCGACATGGGCTGGGAGATCGACCCGTCCGGCCTCGGCGACATCCTGCGCCAGGCGACCGCCGCGCTGCCCGGACTACCGCTGTGGGTCACCGAGAACGGGATGGCCGGACCAGACCCGGTCGAGGGGTCTGCCGTCCATGACGCCGAGCGGGTCGACTACTTCCGTCGGCACATCACCGAGCTGCTGGCCGCCCGGGCCGGCGGGGTGGACGTTCGCGGCTACTTCGCCTGGTCGTTGATGGACAACCTGGAGTGGGCCGAGGGCTGGACGAAACGGTTCGGCGTGGTGCGGATCGAACCGGCCACCCTGAAGCGCATACCCAAGGACAGCGCGTACTGGTGGCGGGACCGGATCGCGGCCCGCGGGCCGCTCGCCAAGACGTAGGCGG
>DAIPJR010000201.1:0-4272 GCA_036770165.1 Actinomycetes bacterium
CCGCCCCGTCGGTACCTCCCGTGACGTCGGGCAGCACGGCGTGGACCACAGCGTCGCACCCGGCCAGGCGCTGGACGAGTGCCGGTTCGCGGACGTCGAGGACGCGCCAGGTGACGTCGGCGACATCGCCGCGCCGGTCGTCGATGCCGATCACCTTGCGCACCTCGGGATGGGCTACGAGGGCGGCGGCCAAGGAGCGGCCCACCCCGGTCGCCGCTCCGGTCACGGCGACGACCAGCCCGGCCTGCCGCGCCGCGGCCGCCGTGCTAGCCGTGCGCCGTGAGCGAACCCGCCCGCGCGAGGGCACGACCGGAGCGTCGGCAACGTTACGGTCATCGTTACGGTCGACGTGTGGTCCCATGACGACCCCCATCCTGCCCGAGGTGCATAGTGAGCGACCTTCCGTTCGGTTTCAACAGCCCCTCCGACGACGACGACCGTGACCCCACCACGGGCGGGCCGGGTCATGACGGGCCGGGTGACGGCGGCGCGGCGAACCCGTTCGCCGCGCTGTTCGGCGGCGACCAGGGTGACTTCGGCGCGGCCCTGCAGCAGATCGGGCAGCTGCTGTCGTACGACGGCGGCCCGGTCAACTGGGATCTCGCGCACGACATCGCGCGGCAGACGGTGGCCCAGGGCGGCGACCCCACGCCTTCGGCGGCCCAGCGGCGCGCCGTCGAGGAGGCGGTCCGGCTCGCGGAGGTGTGGCTGGACGGCGCCACGTCCCTTCCCGCGGGTACCAGCGGCGCCGTCGCCTGGAGCCGGGCCGAGTGGGTCGAAGAGACCCTTCCGTCGTGGCGGGCCCTCGTCGACCCCGTCGCCGAGAAGGTCGTCGCAGCCACCGCAGGGGCCGTGCCCGCCGAGATGGCTGCGATGGCCGGCCCCATGCTCGGGATGATGCGCCAGCTCGGCGGTGCCATGTTCGGGGCCCAGGTGGGCCAGGGACTCGGCGCGCTGGCCGGCGAGGTGGTCGGGTCGGCCGACGTCGGGCTGCCCATCGGCCCCGCCGGGCGCGCCGTGCTCGTCCCCGCCGGCGTGGCCCGCTTCGGGGAGGGCTTGTCCGTCCCCGAGGACGAGGTGCGGCTGTACCTCGCCCTCCGCGAGTGTGCGCACCAACGACTGTTCGCCCACGTGCCGTGGCTGAGGTCGCGCCTGTTCGGCGCCGTGGAGGACTACGCCCGCGGGATCGTGGTCGACACCAGCCTGCTCGAGGAGGCGATGCGCACGGTCGACCCGAGCAACCCCGAGGCCCTTCAGGAGGCGTTGCAGTCCGGCCTCTTCGAGCCCGAGGACACCCCCGCGCAGAAGGCCGCCCTCGCGCGTCTCGAGACGCTGCTCGCTCTCGTCGAGGGCTGGGTCGACTCGGTGGTGACCGCCGCCGCGGCGCCCCTCCCCTCGGCCGACGCGCTGCGCGAGACGGTACGACGCGTACGAGCGACCGGCGGGCCGGCCGAGCAGACGTTCGCCACCCTGGTCGGGCTCGAGCTGAGGCCGAGGCGGCTGCGTGAGGCGGCGGCGTTGTGGGCCGAGCTGCTGGCGGCCCAGGGCATCGACGGGCGCGACGCGATGTGGGAGCACGCGGAGCTGTTGCCCACCGCGGAGGACCTCGACGACCCGGCCGGGTTCGTCGCGCGGTCGTCGTTCGACCTGTCCGAGCTGGAGGACGCGGGCGCACCGCCGGTCGACCCGCAGCAGCAGCCCGACGAACCAGAGTCGCCCCCGGACGGGCCGACCGCGTGACGTTGCGCACCGAGGCCTTGCGCGAGCTGTCCGCGTGGGCCGCACCCACCCCTGACCAGGTGGCGCTGCGCAGTGCCTACCTCGACTACCTCGCCGAGCACGACGACGCGATGTGGCGCCGCTGCGAGCCGGGTCACCTCACGGCCAGCGCGTTGGTCCTGGACCGTGCCGCCGGCCGCGTCCTGCTCACGCTGCATCCCAAGGTGGGCCGCTGGCTGCAGACCGGCGGCCATTGCGAGCCCGGCGACCGCACGCTCGCCGGGGCCGCCCTCCGCGAGGCCACCGAGGAGTCGGGCATCGACGGGCTGGAGCTGCTCGACCAGCCGGTACGCCTCGACCGGCACCAGGTGCGCTGCCGCGGCGCCGGGCCCGACGGCGAGTCCGTGCACCTCGACGTCCAGTACCTGGCGCTGGCACCGCAGGGTGCAGCCGCCAAGATCAGTGAAGAGTCGCTGGAGCTGCGCTGGTGGCCGGTGCACGAGCTGCCCTCCGACGTGGACGGGTCAGTCCGCGCCCTCGTCGGCCGCTGCGTCGCCCTCATCGGCTGAGCCGTCGCCGTCCTGAGCCGAGCCGTCGCCGTCCTGAGCCGAGCCGGCAGCCGCCGCCCAGCCGTCGAGGTATCCCCGGGCGCGCTCGGTCCGCGGATAGGCGGCCAGCTCGGCCCAGAAGGCCGGGCCATGACCGGGGACGAGCAGGTGCACGAGCTCGTGCAGCAGCACGTAGTCGACGACGAAGTCGGGCATCCCGCGCAGCCTCGTGCTGAGCCGGATGGTCCGGTCGTCGACGGTGCAGGAGCCCCACCGACCGTTCTGGTTGCCGACCCAGCGCACGCCGGCCGGCACGGCGCGCCCGCCCAGGTAGCGCTCGGACAGCATCGTCGCCCGGTCGAGCAGCTCGACGTCTGACGGTCGCCTGCGCCGATCGCGTGCGTCGAGCCGGTCGACCATGACCGCGACCCAGTGCTTCTCGTCGGCCCGGGACATCCGGGCCGGCAGCAGGACGATGGTGCGATCTCCGTCACGGAAGGCGCTCACCGTGCGTCGTCGGCGGGCGCTGCGGCGCACCTCGACCTGGGGAGGCGCACCAGCGGCGCTGAGGTCGAAGGGGATAGCCCCCTGCACCGGCCTGCTGTCCATGACCGGCGACGCTACCGTGCCCAGCCGACGGGGTCTTTCTTCCATCCACAGGCGGGGGAGGGAGTCGGCGCAGGTCAGCCCGGTGAGCGGGGTCGATCACCGCCCCCGTCCACAGGCGGCGCCGCGTCCATCCACAGCGACGCGCCGTGATGTCCCCAGCTTTGTCCACAAGCTGTCCACAGGCTGGGGAACGCCACGTTGACGCCGGTCCTCCGTCGGTCCTAACCTCACGGCCGAACGAGGCCCCTGGGATAACTCGGCCGGGGCGTCCGCAAGGGGAAGGCGGACGGTCCGGGCGTGCGACCCGGGGGCCTCGTCCTCGTCGGGCGAGCCGTCCGCACGCCCGTACGGAACCCGGCGATTGGTGACTGTGCGTAGTCGGCGCCACACGCCAAGACGCTCGCGTCCACCGATCCCACGCTCAACTGACGTAAGGTGCACGATCGGTCCCCGTCGCACACGGCGGTGGGCCTCCGCGCTCGACAACGGACCGACGATGAGGGAGGACCCGCGATGGCCGAGAGCTACACGGGCGAGGCCTACTGCGTGAAGTGCAAGGAGAAAAGGGATTTCACCGGTGAGGTGGTCGTCAGCGCCTCAGGACGCCGGATGGCCCAGGGCATCTGCCCGGTCTGTGGCACCAAGCTGAACCGGATCCTCGGCAAGGCCTGACGCCAGTCCCAGCCTTGAGCTGACAAGCACGTCGCTGGAGGGGTGGTCGCCGCATCGTGCGGGGACCACCCCTCCTCGCGCGACCACGACCGTGCCCGGCCCCCTGCACTAGCAGAGTTGGCCTGTGGAGCGGGGAAACGCTCCACAGGAGCGGGTACTGCACGCTTGGCGCCTGATCGGACCCCAGTTGCGGAGGCGCTGCGTTGCGACCCATGCTCAACCCGGCCCTGCGCCCCGTCTGGCGCGACGCCGAGACCCTCCAGCTCGGCATCGACCCTGAGCGAGCCCTCGTGCTCACCGGAATCGACGAGCCACGGGCCCGCTTCCTGTCGCTGCTCGACGGCAGCCGCACGCGGCCGGACCTCGTCGCCGGTGCGGCCGCATCGGGCGTGCGCCCGGCGGACGCGGCCGCCCTCATCGACCTGCTCGCCGAGGGTGGCGCGTTGCTCGACGGCAGCACCGACCACCGCCCGCTCGCCCGGATCTCGGCTGCGGAGCGTGACCGCCTCGGCCCTGACCTCGCCGCGTGGTCCCTCGCCCCGGAGGGCCCCGGGAGCGCGACCAGGACCTTCCAGCGTCGGCGCGGGGCCGTGGTGGGCGTACAGGGCGCAGGACGGGTGGGGGCCACGCTCGTAGGGCTGCTGGCGGCAGCCGGCGTCGGCGAGCTGGCTGTGGACGACGAGCGGCCGCTGCGCGCTGCAGACCTCGCGCCCGGAGGGGCGGC
>DAIPJR010000202.1:0-4221 GCA_036770165.1 Actinomycetes bacterium
GCGGGTGTGGCGGGTGGGAGGGACTAGCGGGTGGCGCGGGCGTACCCGCCGGAGACGCTTCGTTGGCATGATGGGTCCGTGCAGTCCTGCGAGCCGGTCGACGACCCGGGTCACGAACGCGGCGCGCGAGCCATCCGACATCGGGGCCGCGCGTGAAGCGACGCCTCGTGGTGCTGCGTCACGCCAAGGCGGACTGGCCGGCCGGAGTGGCCGACCACGACCGTCCGCTGGGCCGGCGCGGGGTGCGGGACTCCGCCGCGGTCGGGCGCTGGCTGGTCGAGCACGGCGACGCTCCTGAGCTGGTCTGGTGCTCGACGGCGCGGCGGACGCGGCAGACCTGGGAGCACCTGGGCGGCGAGCTGCCTGAGGGGGTCGACGTCCACTTCGAGGACGACGTGTACGACGCGGGTGTCGACGACCTGCTCGCGGTGATCCGGCGTACCCCCAAGAAGACCGCACGGGTCCTGCTCGTCGGCCACAACCCCGGGGTGCAGGACCTGGTGCTCACCCTGGCCGACCGCGCATCCGGCGACGCCCGCGCGCTGGCCGAGACCAAGTTCCCGACGTCCGGGCTCGCGGTGCTCGACATCGACGGCGAGTGGGCCGACGTGCACCGCGGCGGCGCCAACCTGTCGACCTTCGTGGTCCCGCGCGGCTAGGACCTCACCCCGGCGGCGCGATCGCCGGTGCGGGGGTGGGCGTGCCGGCTTCGGCGTCGGCCTCCTCGATCTCCTCGCGGCTGATCCCGAGCAGGTACAGGATCGTGTCGAGGTAGGGCACGTTCACCGACGCGTCGGCGGCCTCGCGTACGACCGGCTTGGCGTTGAACGCGATGCCGAGCCCGGCCCGGCCGAGCATGTCGAGATCGTTGGCACCGTCGCCGATGGCCACGGTCTGGCTGATCGGCACCCCGCTGGCGAGCGCGAACCGTTCCAGCGCCGCTGCCTTCGCCGCCCGGTCGACGACGGGGCCGACGAGACCCCCGGTCAACCGGCCGTCGACGATCTCAAGGGTGTTGGCCAGCGCGAAGTCGAGCCCGAGGTCGGCGGCCAGCTGGTCGGTGACCTGGCTGAACCCGCCGGAGACGATGGCCACGCGGTAGCCGAGCCGCTTCAGGATGCGTACGAGGGTACGGGCGCCGGGTGCGAGCCGGACCTTGGCGCGCACCGTCTCGAGGGCCGCCTCCGGCAGCCCGGCGAGCAGCGCGACCCGCGCCCGGAGCGACGCCTCGAAGTCGAGGTCTCCGTGCATCGCGGCAGCCGTGATCGCCGCGACCTCGCCCATGCAGCCGGCCTCGGCGGCGATCAGCTCGATGACCTCGTCCTGGATGAGCGTGGAGTCGACGTCCATGACCACCAGCCGCTTCGCGCGGCGCTGCAGGCCGCTGCGTTGCACGGCCACATCCACCCGTTGACGGGCGGCCTCAGCCGCCAGCTCGACGCGCAGCGTCGCCGGGTCGGCGCCACTGACCTCGAGCTCGATGCTCGTCACCGGGTAGGGCGACAGCCGGACGATCCGGTCGATGTTGGCCCCGGACGCAGCGATGCGGCCGGCGATGCCGGCCACGGCGGCGGGTAGTAGCGGATGCCCGAGGAGGGTGACGTGGACCCGGCCGAGGCGGCGCGGGTCGACCTCCTCCTCGCCGGGGCTCGTACTGATCGTCATCCCCAGAGCTTCGGCTGCGGCCAGCGCGGCCGGCTCTGCCTCGACCGTCTGGACGCCGCCGAGGAGCACGCCGAGGACCAGGGTGCCGCGGACGACGACCTGCTCCATGTCGAGGACGAAGACGTCGAACGCGGACAGCGCCTCGAACAGGGTCGACGTCACGCCTGGCCGGTCAGGTCCAGTGAGGGTGATCAGCAAGGTGGTGGGAGCGGGTTTCATGGCGCGCCCACGCTATCGAGCGGGCGCGTCAGGCCCGCGGGGTGGCCCGCGGTTCCAGCACGGCGTTGTACGCGGCCATCTCCGCATACCGCGCCGCGCGGTCGAGCGGGACCAGGGCGGCCCGGCGCGCAGCGGACTCGCCAGCGGTCACGGCGGCACCGTCGCCGCGCACCGCCAGGTCGATGATCGCGCGCAGTCGGCGGGCTCGGGCGAGGACCTCGTGGGCACGGTTCGGGTAGCCGGGAGCCAGCCCGTCCCCGTCCAGCCGGCCCTTGCGCAGCGCCTCGACGACGTCAGCGCTGTCCGGGTCCCACCGCGCGACGTCGAGGGCGGCGAGCAGCTCGGTGGCCTCGCGCAGCGCCTCGGCAAGATCACGGTCGGCCTCGGCCAGCGACGGCAGCGTGGGCGTGGGCGGGTCCGTGATCACCACCTCGCCGGCCGCCGGGTATGCCGTCCACACGACCGCGCCGGAGGACTCGACGGGTACCAGGCCGAAGCGCCCTTCCGGCCGCGGAGGGAGCAGGACCCCTTCGCCGGCGGCGAGTGCCGCTGCGGCCATCGGCCCTGGGCCGGGCAGGCCCGCCGGGTCGCCAGTGACGGGGAGCACCAGGCGCACCGCCGGCTCAGCGTGCGCGGACAGCCGAGCCAGGAAGACCGGCAACGTCTGGGCGTCACCTTCGGGGAGGCCGTCGACGAGGTGGAGGGCGTCGGAGCCCGCGATGCGGTCCGCCGCGAGGTCGGGGCTCACCTCACCGGCCAGGACCGCGTTCGACCACGCGACGAAGCGCGCGGAGCGAACGGTGGCGGGCACGCCCCAACTGTAGGAGCAGGCCGGCACGGCGGCCCCGACGAGGGGCGGGGAACGGGGGCACGCGGGCCGTGCCGTAGGTTCGGGGCGTGGGAGCCGCCGCCGTCCTCGACCTGCGTGCGGTCCGCGTGGTGCGCGACGGCGCCGTGCTGCTCGACGACATCGACTGGGCCGTCGAGGAGGGCGACCGCTGGGTTGTCCTCGGCCCCAACGGTGCCGGCAAGACCACCCTCCTGCAGATCGCCTCCAGCCACCTGCACCCGACCGGCGGTGAGGCGTGGGTGCTCGGCGAGCGGCTCGGTGCTGTCGACGTCTTCGAGCTCCGGCCGCGGATCGGCCTCGCCAGCGCAGCCCTTGCCGAGCGGCTCCCTCCCGACGAGACGGTCCTGGACGTCGTACGCACCGCTGCCTACGCCATGGTGGGCCGCTGGCGGGAGCGGTACGACCTGCTGGACGACCAGCGGGCGCGGTCCCTGCTCGCCGCGCTGGGCGTGCAGTCGCTGGCCGACCGCAGGTTCGGCACCCTTTCCGAGGGGGAGCGCAAACGAGTGCAGATCGCTCGGGCACTCATGGTCGACCCAGAGCTGCTGCTGCTGGACGAGCCGGCCGCGGGGCTCGACCTCGGCGGCCGCGAGGACCTCGTCCAACGCCTCGCTGCCATCGCGGCCGACCCGTACGCGCCGGCGATCGCCCTGGTGACGCATCACGTCGAGGAGATCCCGCCGGGCTTCACCCACGTCCTGCTCCTGCGCGAAGGACGGGTCGTCGTCTCCGGGCCGATCGGCGAGGCGCTGACGAGCGGCTCCCTGAGCGAGGCGTTCGGCCTCCCGCTGACTCTCGACACGCGGGGCGGACGGTACGCCGCTCGGATCACCAGCTGACCGATTCGCACCCGCCGGGCTCCGGCGGATCTAGGATCGAGGCGTGGCCTGGTACTGGTGGATCGTGATAGGGCTCGCGCTAGCCGTCGTCGAGATACTCACGGTCGACCTGATCTTCATCATGCTGGTGGCTGGCGCCGTCGCCGGAGCCCTTACCGCGCTGGTCACCGACTCGATCGTCGCCGAGGCGCTGGTCGCCACTGCTGTCGCCGGGGCCGCCCTGGTCGTGGTCCGTCCGGTGGCGCTGCGGCACCTCACCCTTCCGATCGGTACCCGTACCGGGACCGCCGCTCTGGTAGGTGCCGCGGGCCTGGTGCTCGAGCGGGTCGACAAGCACGACGGTCGTGTCAAGATCGGGGGAGAGGTCTGGTCAGCCCGGTCCTACGACCCCACTGAGGTACTCGAACCGGGGACCCCGGTCGAGGTCGCCAGAATCGACGGGGCTACCGCCGTCGTCTACTCATCGGAGCCGTGATCAACGTGTCCTCGGCCACCATCTCGCTCATCATCGTCATCGTCCTGGTCCTGCTGGTGCTCGTCACCCTGGCCCGTACGGTCCGCATCATCCCCCAGGCGCGGGCCGGCGTCGTCGAGCGGCTCGGCCGCTACCAGCGCACGCTGAACCCCGGCCTCGCGATCCTCGTCCCA
>DAIPJR010000203.1:0-4212 GCA_036770165.1 Actinomycetes bacterium
CCGGCGCTGGGGACGGGCGGTCATGGCGGCCGGTCTGGAGGGCGCCCGCACCGACGGCCTGCCCGCCTACCTCGAGACGACCACCTCGGGCAACGTCGCGATGTACGAGCGCGCCGGCTGGCGCGTGGACGCGACCGTCCCGGTCGACGTGTTGACCGTGCGGGTGATGAGGCAGGGCTAGCGGTAGCGGACCGCCGGGAGGACCGGGTCGGGCGGCGCCGCGTCGCGCAGCGCCTGGAGCACCGGGTCGCCGCCGCGGCGGGCCATGACGACCTCCTCGGCGGTGATGAGCAGGGGCCGGTCGAAGCCGCGCTCGTGGTCGTCGGCGAGCGTCGCGGCCACGAGGGCGAACGCCGGGTCGATCCGGGACAGGTCGAGCCAGCCGCGGCGGCGCGTCGGCATCGCGGCGGCCCGCATGCCTGCCGAGTCGCCGCCGACGAGCGCTCTGCGGAAGGCTCCGCTGCCGAGCAGGGTGACGACGTCGCAGTCGCCCATGGGCCGCAGGGGCTGGAGCCGGTTGCGGTGGTACCTCGATGCGGCGAGCTCGCCCATCTCCTCCAGGTAGCGCAGGCACGGCCACCACCAGCTGCGCGGGGTGTGCCCGCATGCCTCGAGCAGACCGGCGCGCAGGACCACGACCTCGTCGGGGTCCGTACCGATCCCGAGCAGGCCGATCCCCAGGTCGAGCACGTCGCCGGGGATCGTCGACTGCACCCAGCTGGCACCTGGGTGCTGGCTGTGGCCACGGGGGAGCCCGACCGGTCGGGCGCGGCTCGCGAGGTCGTCCGGCGACCGCCAGGCCACCGAGCCGAGGGCGTGCAGCCAGCTGGACAAGATCGCGCGGGTCTCGGGCCGCTCCGGGTCGTGGCCCCCGAGGCCGGCCTGGATGGTCTCCCAGGGGACCAGCCGTCCGCTGCCGATGATCACGCCGTCGTCGACAGGGACGAGGTCCAGGTCTTGGATCACCGAGACGGCCAGCACGCAGCGGCGCAGGGCAGCGCGCCCGCCCACCCCCGGTTCCATGTCAGCGACGGTACCCACCCGATTGACCACGCACAGCCACCACGGGGGTGAGGGTGGCTACTCAGCGTAATCAAGGTAAAACCCTGCGCCCCTGTGGCACCGTGCGTCACGCTTTCTGTCATGGAACGGGGGAAGTACGCCGGATCGGGCGGCTGGCCGTACGGAGGACCGGGGTCAACCGTGCCGGCTGCTGAGGTTGTCGCTCCGAAGCGCCGCAGCCGGCGGCGGGACGCCGTCGTCGCCAGCGTCGTGGCGGTCGTCGTGGCCGCTGTCACCGTGCTGGCCTGGCCAGCTGCATCGCACGGCGCGACCAAGATCCCCGTCTCTTCTACGTCCGCGAGCCCGACCGCGTCGTCCGGCGGTGCCGGCACCAGCACGGCCGCCGACAGCGCGCGCGACACCGCTCTCGTCGACCTCCTGGCTGCGCGGGCCAAGGCGCTGAGCAGCGGTGACCTGGCCGGCTGGCTGGCCGGGGTCGACCCGCAGCAGCCGGCGCTCGTCGCCCACCAGCGGATGCTGTTCACCAACCTGCGCACGCTGCCGCTCGCCGACTTCGGCTGGACCGAGTCCGACGCCAACCCCCTGGGTGGCTACGACGTCCCCGCCACGATGAGCGTCGGCTTCGTCGGCGCCGACGCGACCTACAGCGGGGCGTACGTGCTGCACTACCGGTTCCGCGGCTACGACAGCACGGACATCCTCGATCCGTACGCGCCGGTGTTCCTTCGCCGTGCGGGGACGTGGCTGCTCGCCGGTGACCAGACGACCACGCAGGGGGACACGTACAAGATCGAGCCGTGGGACCACGGACTGATCGCAGCGGGCAAGGGCAAGCACTCGCTCGTCATCGTGTCGGCGTCGGACGCCAAGCGGCTGCGCGGGATGGTGCAGCAGGCCGACGCCGCCGTGGGGCGCGTGGCCGCGATGTGGCCGAGTGCGTGGGCCGGCCGTGTGGTGGTCTACGACACCCGCGACGCGTCCGTGTTCTCGGGCGTGCTCGGGGTCGATGTCTCGGCCACCGACTTCGGTGGCGTCACCACGAGCATGACCGGCGACGTCTCCACGACGCGCAACGACGACCTCCGCGTCGTCGTGAACTCGGCCTACTCCCCGCCGGGGAGCTCGACCCTTCCGGCCGTCCTCACCCACGAGTTCACCCACGTGGCGAAATGGGCCGACGTCTCGGGCGGCACACCGATCTGGGCCATCGAGGGCATCGCCGAGTACACGGCCTTCCGCGGCCACCCGCAGGACCAGCGCGTCACCAGCAAGATCGGCACGGACGGTCGCGCCGGCCGGCTGCCCAAGACCCTGCCGCGGTCGAGCGGCTTCTACAGCGGGGCCACCGAGCAGTTCGACTACGGCATGGCCTGGCTCGCCTTCGAGTACCTCAAGGAGACGTACGGCGAGAGCAAGGTACGGATGCTGTACGAGCGGCTTGCGAAGATCACCGCCCCTGCAGACTCGCCCGCCGCGCTGAAGGCCGAGCGACAGGCGTTCCAGGCGGTGGTGCATGTCAGCGAGGCGAAGTTCGTCTCCGGCCTGAACCACTGGATCGCCCAGGTCATCCGTCCCGTGCGCTGACCGCGTCGCGCCCTCCGCGGCGCCGGACGGGCTAGGGCAGGGAGGCGACGCCGGGGGCGAGGAACCGTTGCCCTGTCACGCGTTCTGACACGCCGGTCCGGTCGAGCGACGGCGTGATGCCGCCGTTCCAGAACGCCCATCCACCGCCGAGCAGCAGGCACAGGTCGATGTCCTGGGCCGCAGCGACGACGCCTTCGTCGAGCATGATCCGGATCTCCTGGGCGAGGGCAGCCCGGGCCCGTTCTAGGACCTGCTCGGCGCTCTGCGGCTGGTCGCCGCGCGACCACAGAGCCGCCACCTCGGGGTCGACCGAAGGCTGGCCACCCTCCCAGGTGTAGATGCCGGTCTTGCCGGCGGCGACCACGGCCTGGAAACCCGGCGAGACGCCGAACCGGTCAGGGAACGCCTCGTGCAGCGACTCGGCGGTGTGCAGCGCGACCGCAGGCCCGACCAGTGCCATCAGCACCATCGGCGACATCGGCATCCCGAGGCCCTCGACGGCTGCGTCGGCGACCTCGAACGGGGTGCCCTCGTCGACAGCCGCGATGACCTCCCCGAGGGCGCGCGTGATCAGCCGGTTGAAGACGAACGCCGGTGCGTCCTTGACCAGGACGCAGGACTTCTTCAGCTGCTTGCCGACGGCGAACGCCGTGGCGAGCGTCGCGTCGTCCGTACGGTCGGCTCGCACGATCTCGAGCAGCGGCAGCACGGCGACCGGGTTGAAGAAGTGGAACCCGACGACCCGCTCCGGGTGCTCCAGCTGCGCGGCCATGGCCGACACGGACAACGACGACGTGTTGGTCGCCAGGACGCAGGTCGGCGAGACCACGGCCTCGACCTCGGCCAGCACCTGCTGCTTGACCTTGAGCTCCTCGAACACAGCCTCGATCACCCAGTCGGCGTCGGCGAAGCCGTCCTTGCTCGTCGAGCCGGTGACCAGCGCCTTGAGCCGGTTGGCGCGGTCGGGGCTGACCCGGCGCTTCGCGAGCAGCCCGTCGATCTCGCCGTGCACGTAGGCGATGCCGCGCTGGACCCGGTCGTCGTCGAGGTCGGTCATCACGACCGGTACCTCGAGCCGCTGGGCGAACAGGAGGGCGAGCTGTCCTGCCATCAGCCCTGCGCCGACGACGCCGACCTTGGTGACCGGGCGCGCGAGCGCCTTGTCCGGCGCGCCCGCGGGCCGCTTGGCCCGCTTCTGCACCAGGTCGAACGCGTACAGCCCGGCGCGGAGCTCGTCGCCCATGACGAGGTCGGCCAGCGCGACGTCCTCTGCCGCGAACCCCTCGTCCCGCGACGCGGTACGAGCGAGCGCGACCAGCTCCAGGGCCCGATAGGGCGCCGGCGCGAGCCCATGGCTGCGGGCGTCCGCGATGCTCCGCCCGCGTGCGACGGCGGCGGCCCAGGCGTCCTCGGACCGGTCGACCTCCGCGCGCTGCACCGAGTGCGCACCGGTGAGGACCCCGGCCGCCCAGGCGATCGACTCCTCGAGGAAGTCGGCGGGCTCGAACATCGCGTCCGCGACGCCGAGCTCGAGGACCTGCTTGGGCTTTAGCTGCCGGTTCTGGTTCAACGGGTTCTCGATGATCACCGTGATCGCCCGGTCGG
>DAIPJR010000204.1:0-4191 GCA_036770165.1 Actinomycetes bacterium
TCGCAGCGCCGTCCGGTCGCGCGGCTGCGGGCACCTGGGCGAGCGCGACGTCGGACGGGCCGAGGATGCGGCCGGCCGCGAGGTCGTGCGCCGCGACGACGAGGGTGGCCAGGTGCGGGTGGCTGGGCGCCGCGGCCACGAGCCCGGAGACCACTGCGGCGGCCAGCAGGAATGCCGCGGCGAACCGCCGGTGCCGGGAGAACGCTCGGCGGGCCCGGCGGGTGGACCTGCGGCTGCTCGACGAGCCAGGGATCACGGCAGCGCGAACGGCAGGTGCAAGCCGTCGACGGCGTGCTGGCAGGCGCAGGTACGTTCGGCCGGCATCGCAGGGACCACCGCGAGCAGCAGCGCGCGGAGCCGGTCGACGTTGCTGGCGAACACTTTCAGGACCTCGCTGTGCTTCACCCCGTGGCCCTCCTCGACCCCGGCGTCCAGGTCGGTCACCAGCGCCACCGAGGTGTAGCAGAGGGCCAGCTCGCGGGCGAGGACCGCCTCGGGATGGCCGGTCATCCCGACGACGACCCAGCCGCTGGTTGCGAACCAGCGCGACTCGGCGCGGGTGGAGAAGCGCGGACCCTCGATGACGACGAGCGTGCCCCCGTCGAGTGGCGACCAACGATTGACGCGCGCCGCGGTGAGGACGACCGAGCGCCCGCTGGGGCAGTAGGGGTCGGCCATGCTCACGTGCACGGCGCCCTGGTCGTAGAACGTCTGGACCCGGCCGCTCGTACGGTCGACGAACTGGTCGGGGACGACCAACGTGCCCGGTCCGAGATCGGCGCGCAGGCCGCCAACGGCGCTCGGCGCCACCACCTGCCGCACACCGATGGAGCGCAGGGCCCACAGGTTGGCCCGGTAGTTGATCCGGTGCGGCGGGAAGCGGTGGTCGCGCCCGTGCCGCGGCAGGAACGCCACCCTCCGACCGCCCACCGACCCGACCATCAGGGCGTCGCTCGGCGCGCCGTAGGGCGTGTCGACGACGACCTCGTCGAGATCGTCGGCGAGCGAGTACAGACCCGAGCCGCCGATGATGCCGACGTCTGGTGCACCCGCGCTGGAAGTCTCGGTACTGGGAGCTGACATGCCGATCACGCTAGCCCGGTGGGCGCGAGCCCGCTGGCGCTGTCCACAGCCCGGCGGTCGGCCGGGCCGGTCAGCTGCCGCCGCTGCCGGAGCCTGTGGACGACGAGGCGGACTTGGCGGGCGCTGGCTTGCCTGACGCGGACGAGCCCGACCCGGACGAGCCCGACCCGGACGAGCCCGACCTGGACGAGCCGGACGCCGGTGCGGCGGCCGGTGCCGGCTTGGCCGAGGAGTCGCCGTTGCTGCTGGACGACGAGTCACCGCCGCCAGCCTTCGCGGCGGCCGGCTCCTTGGCCGCGTCGCCGGACCCTGAGCCGTCGCCAGAGCCCTTGCCGTCGCCGGAGCCCTTGCCGTCGCCCGAGCCCTTCGACCGGCTGTCGGTGCGGTAGAAGCCGGAGCCCTTGAAGACCACGCCCACCGCGGAGAAGACCTTGCGCAGCCGACCGGCGCACCGGGGGCACTCGGTCAGCGCGGCGTCGGTGAACGACTGCACGGCCTCCAGCGGCTCGCCGCACTCGGTGCAGGTGTACTGGTACGTAGGCACGGGTCGTCGGCTCCAGCTCGTCGGATCCAGCAGTTGGTCAGTCCATCGTCTAGCACTCTCGGCCTGAGAGTGCCAATGATGAAACACCGGACCCGCTCGCGTCCATTCCGGTCCTCAGCTGCTGGGCCCGATCACGGGTGCGCATCGGAACGTATGGGGCCGCTCACGCCTCGTAGTGCGGTCGAACGGATGATGTTCGGGAGCCGTTCGGGGCTGACAGGGTCGCCCACAGGTCGCGCAGACGGCCGAACGGGTGAGTCGACGAGGGTGGGGACGATGCTGGGTTCAAGGAGCGGTATGCGGTGGGCGAGCGCCGCCGTGGTCATGGCAGTGGTCGCCGCGGGGACGGCGCTGGTCGCGGCCGCACCGGCGCTGGCGGCGACGTCCAACCTGCCGATCGTGGCGGACCAGACCTACCAGGCCAACGACAGGGTCGATGCGATCCTGCCCCTGGGCAACACCGTCTACATCGGCGGCCTGTTCACGTCCGTACGACCGCCGGGGGCACCGGCCGGGACGGGCGAGGTCACGCGCCAGCACCTGGCCGCGTTCGACCGTACGACGGGAGCGTTGCTGCCCTGGAACCCGGGCACCGACAAGGAGGTGCTCTCCCTGACGGCGTCGCTCGACGGGGCCAGCATCTTCGTGGGGGGTACCTTCGCGCGGCTCGGCGGGCTGGCTCGCGGCCGCCTCGCGCAGGTCGACGCCGCGACCGGTGTGGTCCTGCCCTGGGCGCCCATGGCCGACCTGCAGGTCAACACGGTCGCGGTGACGTCCACACTCGTCTACGTCGGCGGCACGTTCGACACCGTCAACGGCCAGCCGCGCACGCGGCTCGCCGCGGTCGACTACAGCGGCGCCCTGAGCACCACCTGGGTCCCGACGGCTGACGACCGCGTGCGCGTGATCACGCCGGCGCCGGACGGGCAGTCGCTCTTCGTCGGCGGCGACTTCCTGTCGGTCAACGGGAGCACGACGCAGCGGATCCTCTCGCGGCTGGACCCGACCACCGGCGCCACGCTGCCGTGGATCAACCACCCGGGCTACCCGATCTACCAGTTCGCGTTCACCGGATCGATGCTGCTCGCTGCCGGCGACGGATCGGGCGGGCACATCGGCGCGTTCAACCTCGCCACCGGTGCGCTGATCTGGACCGAGCAGACCGACGGTGGCGTCCAGTCCATGACGGTCATGAACGGCGTGGTCTACGGCGGCGGCCACTTCGACAACGTCTGCGTCGGCGTGACCGACGGTCCCACCAAGGGCTTCACCTGCCCGGTCAGCCGCGCGATCAGGCACAAGCTCGTGGCCCTCGACCCGGTGACGGGCGCGCTGGACCCGTGGAACCCCGGTGCCAACAGCCCGCTGGGCGTCTACTCGCTGGCCAACCTCGGGGGCACCCTGATGGTCGGTGGGGTGTTCACCAAGCTGGGCTCGCCCGACGGGCTGTCGCAGGCGACGCACAACCAGCAGGCCTACGGACAGTTCACGCCGTCGGGCAACGCGTCACCGGTGGCGGCCTTCACGTCGTCCTGCACCCAGCTGTCGTGCACCTTCGACGGGAGCGGTTCGACGGACTCCGACGGCACGATCGCCTCGTACGCCTGGGACTTCGGTGACGCCGGCCAGGCGTCGGGACTCCAGGCCGCGCACACCTTCGCCACGGCCGGCACCTACCAGGTCAAGCTGACCGTGACCGACAACCTGGCCGCGACTGGGTCGACGACCGTGCCGGTCACGGTGAGCGTCCCGGTCACGTCCGCCATCGCCTTCCGAGCGGGCGCGATCGGCACGGCCAACGCCACGGTCGGACGGGTGACCGTCCCGGCCGCAGTCCAGCCGGCCGACGTGCTGCTGCTGTTCGCGACGACCAACACGGGCAACGCGGTCACGGCCGGTCCGACCGGGTGGACCCTGCTCGGTCAGCAGACGTCCGGGTCGCCCGACGAGCGCACGCTCCTGTACGAGAAGGTCGCGTCCAGCACCGACCCCGGCTCCTCGGTCGCCGTCACGTACGCGGCGACGACGAAGATCGACCTGCAGCTCGCGGCGTGGTCGGGGGTCGACAACGTGAACCCGGTCGGCGCCTTCGCCTCCGCGGGCGAGACGGTGTCGCGGGCCACGCACACGACACCTGGGGCCACGGTGGCGACGGACGGCTCCTGGGTCGTGTCGTACTGGGCCGACAAGTCGTCGGCCACCACGACCTGGGCCCTTCCGGTCGGTCAGGTGCAGCGTGGTCTCTCCGCGGGCACCTCTGGCGGCCACATCAGCTCCGAGCTGGCGGACACCGGTACGGGGCTGTCGGCCGGCGCCCCACCGGGCGTCGTCGCGACCGCCGACTCCGCCAGCTCGAAGGCGACCATGTGGACCGTGATCCTCGACCCCGCACCCTGATCCGGCGCGGGCGGAGTCCCTGGTCGGTGCGCACGGCTCACTCGTCGCCGCGAGCCCCGAAGTAGTGGCGGACCGGGTTCGAGGACGTCGTCGAGGGCGTGAGCGGCGCGGGTGATCCGGCGGGCGTACCGCTGCCGTCGACGGGCCCGCGGGCGCCGGACTGGTGG
>DAIPJR010000023.1:0-13000 GCA_036770165.1 Actinomycetes bacterium
TCGTCCAGCATCGTGGTGACCACGTCGACGAACGGCACCTCGGCGACGACACCGAACCAGCGGCGTGGGGCCTGCGAGTCGACGGCGCCCGCCAGCAGCCCACCGGCCGACAGCCCCCGGGCCACCAGGCGAGCCCCGTCGACCAGACCGTCGGCGAGCGCGTCCGCCACGGACACGAAGTCGCTGAAGGTGTGCTGCTTGCGGGCCAGGCTGCCGTCCAGCCACCAGCGCCGACCGCCCTCGCCGCCACCGCGGACGTGGGCGTGTGCGAACACCACGCCGCGGTCCAGGAGCGACGGCAACGAGAGGTCGAACTCCGGCTCGTACGAGTACTCGTAGGCGCCGTAGCCGTACAGGAGGCAGGGCGCCGTACCGTCCAGGGCGATGTCGGCGCGCCGGACCACCGTCACCGGGACGAGCGCCCCGTCGGCTACCTCGACGGGATAGGTCTCGCAGATGTATTCGTCCGGGTCGAAGCCGGGCACCTCCCGTCGCTTGAGCAGGGTCCGGTCGCCGGTGTCCAGGTCGATCGAGTACCAGGCGGTCGGCTGGGTGTACGACTCGACGCTCACCGTGACCGCCGTGGCGTCGTAGTCGTCGTTGCGAGCGAGCGCGATGGTGCCGGCCGGCAGACCAGGGTGGACGTCGATCGCCGTGGCTGAGCCGTCCCTGCGAAGGACCCGCAGCAGCAGGCGGCCGCCACGGCGCAGGGTCAGGACCACGTGCTCGGCGAACACGTCGGCCGCCATGAGCCGCTCCTCCGCGTCCTCGCCGACGAGCTCGGTCCAGCTCGCGCGCCCCGGCGATGACACCGGCGCCGACATGAGCCGGAACTCCTGCGCCTCGTCGTCCGTGACGATGACGAGGCGGTCGCCGTCCGGCAGAGGCGCGTGCGACACGGAGTAGAGGACGCCAGGTCGCCGCGGCTCGACGACGAAGGCAGGCGTCTCCGGCCGGTCGGCCGGGACCAGCCAGACCTCGCTGCTGTCCTTCGCCGCCGTGCTGATCACGATGTACCCGCCGGAGCGCGAGCCCTCGACGATCAGCTCGAAGCGGTCGTCCGCCTCCTCGAGGACGAGCACGTCCGTGCCGGCCTCGGTGCCGACCCGGTGCCGCCAGACCTGGTAGGGCCGGTAGGCGTCGTCGGAGACCACGTAGAACAGCCACGCCGAGTCGGCCGACCAGGCGGCGCCGTAGTAGGTCCTCGGCAGCACGTCCGCCAGGTCCGAGCCGGTGCGAAGGTCGCGGAAGCGCAGCTCGTAGACCTCGCTGCCGGCCAGGTCGACCGAGTACGCCAGCAGCCTCCCGTCCGGGCTGACCGTGCGGACACCGATCTCGCAGAAGCTGGAGTCGCCGGCCACCAGATTCTCGTCCAGGAGCATCTCGGCCGTAGATTCTTCCGCTTGGACGCGGAACAACTGCTCGTATTCCTTCCCCGCGACCGTCTGGGTGTAGTAAACAGAGCCCCTGTCCATCCACCTGACTGATCGGTCAGTCGGCACGGTGCGTCGGGTCATCTCGTCGAAGATCAGCTCTCGGAGAGGTCGGGTATGCGCCATCCGCGCGTCGTAGAACCGTCGCTCCGCCCGCAGGTACGCCAACGTCTCCGGCCGCTCGAGGTCGCGCAACCAGTAGTAGTCGTCGACCCGGCGGATCCCGTGCAGCTCGTGGACGGTGGGCTCGCGGGGCGCGATCGGCGCCACCGACGCGGCGCTGGCTGCGGGCTCGGCTCCTTGAGGCATGGGCGCGAACCTAGCGTGACCGGCCGAACGAACGGCAACAGTTCGGCCACGACCCCCTTCCTGACCTGCGCGACAGGACCGGCGGACGGCACGATGACCGAGAACCCAAGACTGCGGAGGCTTCGATGAGCATCTCCCCCAGGCGTCGGCTCGCTGCCGGGCTCGCCATCGCGGCGCTGACCCTTGCGCCGACCGCTGCCTACGCAGCCTCGGCATCACCCTCCGCCTCCCCGTCGGCGACCGCGACACCCCCGCCGGCCACGAAGACGACGTTCACGGTCGGCTTCCTGCAGGACGTCGACTCCCTCAACCCCTACGTCGGCATCCTCGCGTCGTCGTACGAGGCGTGGAACGTGACCTACGACGTGCTGGTGCAGTACAGCGCGAAGGACTTCTCGCCGCAGCCCGGCCTCGCCAGCTCGTGGGAGGAGTCGGCCGACCAGCTGACCTGGACGTACCACCTGCGGCACGGCGTCACCTGGTCGGACGGGGTGCCCCTCACGTCGGCCGACGTGGCCTACACCTTCAACCGGATCATCAACAGCGGCGCCGACGGCGTCGAGCAGGTCAACTTCGGCACGTACGTCGGGAACATCACCAGCGTGACCGCACCGGACCCGTACACGGTCGTCATGAAGACCAAGGTGCCGAGCCCCCGGATGCTTCGCCTGCCGGTGCCGATCCTGCCGCAGCACGTCTGGCAGAACGTCAGCGAGAAGCAGGTCTCGACCTACAAGAACGAGCCGATCGTCGGCTCGGGACCGTTCATCTTCGAGTCGCACCAGACCGGGCAGTTCATCACCTTCAAGGCCAACCCGCACTACTGGGCCGGGGCGCCGCACTTCAGCGAGCTGGTGTACCGCATCTTCCAGAGCGAGGACACGATGGTCGCCGCCCTCAAGAAGGGGGAGGTCGACTTCGTCGACAGCATCCAGGCGACGTCCTACAACGCGCTCAAGGGAGCGTCGAACATCAAGGTCGTCGACGCCTTGTACACCGGCTTCGACGAGATCGGCATGAACACCGGAGCGGCGCTGGTCAGCGGCAAGGCGATCGGCGACGGGAACCCGGCGCTCAAGGACAAGCGCGTGCGGCAAGCGATCGACACCGCGATCGACCGGAAGACCCTCGTCGACAAGGTCGAGGGCGGCTACGCGCTGCCGGGCGACTCGTTCATCCCGCCCATCTATGCCGCGCAGCACTACACGCCGACCACCGACGCCAGACCGTTCAGCATCGAGAAGGCCAACCAGATCCTCGACGACGCCGGCTACACCAAGGGCGCCGACGGGATCCGGATCGACCCGCAGACCGGCAAGAAGCTGTCCCTGCGACTGTTCGGCCGGTCGACCAGTCCCTCGTCCAAGAACACCGTCCAGTACGTCCAGGGCTGGCTTAAGGAGATCGGGATCAACCCCGAGGTGCAGATCCTCGCGGAAGACAACCTGGACCAGCTGATCGCCCAGGGGAAGTACGACCTGTTCGAGTTCGGTTGGGTCGACGAGCCCGACCCCAGCTATCAGATGTCGGTGTTCGAGTGCGGCTCCAGGAGCACCCTGGACAGCGGCACGATCTCGGCCGGCCTGTCCGACAGCTTCTACTGCAACCCGGCCTACGACAAGATCTCGCACGAGCAGGCGACAACGATCGACCCCGCGGCCCGCAACGCGCTCGTCAAGCAGGGCGAGCAGATCGTCTACGACGACGCCCCGTACGCCATCACCTACTACTACGACGACCTCGAGGCTTACCGCAGCGACCGGTGGACGAACTTCACCCCGCAGCCTTCGCCGAAGGGCGCGTTGCTCTTCCAGTGGGGCGCGTTCAGCTACCTGAGCATCAAGCCCGTGACGGCTGCGACGGGCAGCACCGGTGCGAAGGCGTCGTCCGGGTCCTCGGCCGTGCTCTGGGTGGTCATCGGCGTCGTGGTGCTGCTGCTGATCGGGCTGGTCTTCTTCGTGACGACCAGGCGGCGCACCGCCGACGACCGGGAGTAGCCGGTGGCTGCTGTCGTCCAGGTCGCGGTCGCCGCGGCGGAGCCCTCCGGACCAGAGCCGCTCCGCTCGGGTCAGCGCCGGGACACGCTGCGCTACGTCGCCGGGAAGGTCGCCGCCTCGATCGGCAGCCTCGCGTTCGTCACCGTGGGGAACTTCTTCCTGTTCCGCGTCATCCAGGCCGACCCGGTCGCGGCTATGACGCGCAACACGCACATCTCCGAGACCGCGCGGGCAGCCCTGCGGCACCGGCTCGGCTACGACCAGCCGCTGTGGCACCAGTTCTTCACCTACCTCGGCGCCCTCTGCCACGGCGACCTGGGCATCTCGCTGCGCTACTCCCAGCCCGTCGTCACCGTGATCGCCGACCGGATCTGGCCGACGATCCTGCTGGTCGGCATCTCGACGGTGCTCGCGACCCTGCTCGGCATCTGGCTCGGCATCAACTCCGGGTGGAAGCGCAACGGCGCCTTCGACCGGATCTCGACCGGCAGCACTCTGACGCTGTACGCCATGCCGGAGTTCTGGTTCGGCATGATCCTCATCCTGGTCTTCGCCACCGGCTTCGGCCCGATCCCGGGGATCTTCCCGACCAGCGGCCTGGTCGACCCCGACGTGAGCATGAGCTCCCCCCGCGGGGTGCTGAACGTGGCGTTCCACCTCGTCCTGCCGGTCGTGACGCTGACGCTGTCCTACCTGGCCGAGTACTCGCTCGTCATGCGCTCGTCGCTGATCGACGAGATGGGCTCGGACTACCTGCAGACGGCCAGGGCCAAGGGGCTCCGGGACCTCGAGGTCCGCAACCGGCACGCCGTGCCCAACGCCCTGCTGCCTTCGGTGACGGTCATCGTGCTCAACCTCGGCTTCGTCATCAGCGGCGCTATCACCATCGAGACGGTCTTCTCGATCCCGGGGCTGGGCCTGCTCACGTACACCGCGATCCAGACCCCCGACCTGCCGCTGCTGCAGGGCCTGTTCCTGCTGTTCTCCGGCTCGGTGATCCTCGCGAACCTCATCACCGACCTGCTCTACACCTGGCTCGACCCTCGGGTGCGTCCGGCATGAGCGTCGACGAGCGCCAGGAGAGCGCTGCCTTCACGGGCGGCTCGGCGCGCTCGATCGCCTGGGCCCGCCGGCGCAGCTCCGTCGCCCGGATCTGGGGCGAGTTCCGGCACGAGCGGGCCGGGATGGTGGGCCTCGGCGTCCTCGTGTTCTTCATCCTCGTGGCGGTGTGCGCCCCGCTGCTGGCGAGCAGCTCCGGGCTGGACGTAACGAAGGCGACCGGCAAGCTGCTCGCGCCGCCGTACCCGGGCTACCCGCTGGGAACCGACGAGAAGGGCCGCTCGGTCCTCACCCTCACGATCTGGGGCGCCCAGATCTCGTTGCTGATCGGGTTCCTCGCGTCGCTGGTCGCGATGGTCATCGGGACGCTGGTCGGCATCGCGTCCGGCCACTTCACCGGATTCGTCGCCGGCCTGCTGAACCGGCTCACCGAGTGGTTCCTGGTCGTACCCTTCCTGCCCTTGGCCATCGTGCTCGCGAGCATCCTCGGACACTCGTTCTGGGTGATCATCCTCGTCATCGGCATCACCAGCTGGGCCTACACGGCCCGGCTGATCCGGGCCCAGACGCTGTCGATCGAGGCGCGGCCCTACCTCGAGCGGGCCCGCGCGCTCGGAGCCGGGCACTGGCACCAGATGACCCGGCACGTGCTGCCCAACGTGATGCCGCTGGTCTTCGCCAACACGACCCTGACGGTTGCGGTGTCGATCCTGTCCGAGACGACGCTGTCGTTCCTCGGCCTCGGCGACCCGTTCCACGTCTCGTGGGGGACGATTCTCGAGTCGGCCTTCGACCAGGGCGCGATCACCAACGGCGCCTGGTGGTACCTGTTCCCGCCCGGCATCGCGATCATCCTGGTCGTGCTGGCGTTCACCCTCGTCGGCCGCGCCCTCGAGACCGTGCTCAACCCGCGGCTCCGGGAGCGCTGACCGATGCTGCTCGAGCTCGTCGACCTCTGCGTCACCTACCACACGCGCGCGGGTGGCATCCCGGCCGTCCGTGGCGTCGACCTGTCCCTGGACAGCGGCGAGATCCTCGGCGTGGCCGGCGAGTCCGGCTGCGGCAAGTCGACTCTCGCCAGCACCATCCTCCGGCTGCAGCCGGCCTCGGCGAAGGTGTCCGGGCAGGTGCTCCTCGAAGGCGAGGACGTCCAGACGATGAAGTGGTCGCAGCTTCGGGCCGCGCGCTGGGCCAAGGCGTCCATCGTGTTCCAGGGCGCGCTGCACTCCCTCAACCCGGTGCGCACCGTCGGGCAGCAGATCGCGGAGCCGATCCTGCTGCACGAGAGTGTGACCGACTCCGCTGCAGACAAGCGGGTCGGCGAGCTGCTCGAGCAGGTCGGCCTGCCGGCGCGGCGCGCGAAGGCCTACCCGCACCAGCTCTCCGGCGGCCAGAAGCAGCGCGTGATGATCGCGATGGCGCTCGCCTGCCGTCCTCGGCTGATCATCGCCGACGAGCCGACGACAGCGCTGGACGTGATGGTGCAGGCGCAGGTGCTGGACCTCCTGGTCTCGCTCGTGCGGGAGCTCGACGTCGGGCTGATGATGATCAGCCACGACCTCTCCGTGCTCGGGTCGACCTGCGACCGCGTCGCCGTCATGTACGCGGGGAAGATCGTGGAGACGGGCGACGCAGAGCAGGTGTTCGGGTCGCCCGAGCACCCGTACGCGGCAGCGCTGTCCGCCGCGTTCCCGACGATCGGGGACCTCTCGTCCCGACGCGCCCCCAAGGGCCTGCCCGGCGACCCGCCGGACCCGACCAACCTGCCCTCGGGCTGCTCCTTCCATGTGCGGTGCCCGGTCGCGTTCGAGGCTTGCTCGACGGTCGAGCCGCCGCTGCTCGCCGTCGGCGCAGGCCGGCAGGCCGCGTGCCTGCTCGTCGAGGCGAGGCAGTCATGACTGCGGCTGGGGAGACGGCAGCCGGCAAGGTCCCGGCGATCGAGGTGCACGACGTGCACGTCACGTTCAAGGCGCGCGGGTCGACGCCCGCGGCCCGGGCGGTCGACGGCGTGGAGCTGGCCGTGGCCCAGGGCGAGATCCTCGCGCTCGTCGGCGAGTCCGGCTGCGGCAAGACGACGCTCGCCCGATCGCTGCTCGGGCTCGTCACGCCCGGCACGGGCACGGTGGTCCACCTCGGCAAGCCCCTCGAGTACAGCGGGCGGGCGCTCAAGGCGTACCGGCGCAGCGTCCAGCTGGTCCTGCAGGACCCGTCGGGCGCACTCAACCCCAGGCACACCGTGTACGAGGCCGTGGCGGAGGGGTTGCGCATCCACAAGGTTCCCGGCGACGAGCGGGCGCTGGTCTCGCGGGCGCTGTCCCGCGCGGGGCTGCGACCGCCCGAGCGGTTCTTCCTCACCTACCCGCACGAGCTCTCGGGCGGCCAGCGGCAGCGCGTCGTCATCGCCGGCGCTCTGGTGCTCGAGCCGTCGGTCATCGTCGCCGACGAGCCGGTCTCGTCGCTCGACGCGTCGGTCCGTGGCGAGATCCTGGCCCTGCTGCTCAGGCTGCGCGACGACCTCGGGCTGACGGTGCTCGTCGTCACGCACGACCTCGGGCTCGCCTGGAACATCGCCGACCGCATCGCGGTGATGTACCTCGGCCGCATCGTCGAGATCGGGTCCACAGAGGACGTCCTCGAGCGGCCGCAGCACCCGTACACGAAGGCCCTGCTGTCGGTGGTGCCGGAGATCAAGCACGTGGAGCCGGTCGTCCTCGCCGGCGAGCCACCGGACCCGACCAGGATCCCGGGCGGCTGCCGGTTCCACCCGCGCTGCCCCGCGCTCGCCTCGGGAGCAGCAGCGGCGGCAGGGGTCGACGAGCTGTGCCGCACCGCCGAGCTGCCGGTCCTCCCGGCCGAGGCAGGACATCACGCGTCCTGCTTCCTCACGGGTACCTGACCATGCCATGCTTACTGACGCATGAGTCAGTAAGCACAGAGGTCAGCAAGCACAGAGTTCAGCAAGCAGGTGATAGCCCTGGGCGGATCGTCGGCGAGGAGAGCACGTGAGCAACGCGTACGACGTCATCGTGGTCGGTGGAGGCCACAACGGACTCGTCGCCGCCGCGTACCTGGCCAAGCAGGGGCTCCGTACCGTCGTGCTCGAGAAGCGGCCCGTCGTCGGCGGAGCCGCCGTGAGCGAGCACCCCTTCGGCCCCGACTACACGGTGACCTCGCTGTCCTACGTCGTCTCGCTGTTCCCTCCGTCGCTGGTACGGGACCTGCAGCTGGACCGGCACGGCTACCACGTCTACCCGCAGGGCCCGTACTTCGCACCGCGCCGCGACGGCCAGTACCTCCAGCTGCCGTCCGACCACGCGAGGCGGCGCGAGCAGATCCAGAAGTTCTCCTCCAAGGACGCCGACGCGATCGAGGCGTGGGACCGCAAGCTGGACGAGATCGGGCGGGTCCTCGGCCCGCTGCTCGGTGACATCCCGCCCAAGGTGGGGTCCCGACGGCCGGCCGACCTCGCCCGGCAGGCCCTCCTGCTGCGGCGGCTCAAGTCGGTCGACGCGCGCAAGGCCGTGGACATCACCCGGCTCATGACGACGAGCGTCGCCGACCTCGTCGACGACCACTTCGAGTCCGACGCGATGAAGGGGCTGCTCTCGGTGTCCGGCGTGATCGGCACCTGGGCCGGACCGCGCTCCCCCGGCACCGCGTACGTGATGCTGCACCACCACCTGGGCGACCCGGGAACCGGAGAGACCGGAGCATGGGGCTTCCCGCGCGGGGGCATGGGCGGCGTGACGCAGGCGCTCGCCGCGGCGGCGCGCTCCTTCGGGGCCGAGATCCGCACCGACGCGGGGGTCGCCCGCATCAGCACCACGGCCGGAGCGGCGACCGGCGTCGTGCTCGAGTCGGGCGACGTGCTCACAGCACGCACGGTGATCACCACGGCGCACCCGCAGATCTCGTTCCTGCAGCTGCTCGACCGGCGCGACCTGCCGGCCGACTTCGTCGAGGAGATCGAGACCTGGAAGTCCCGCAGCGGCACGGTCAAGGTCAACCTCGCGGTCGACCGGCTGCCCGAGTTCGCCGCCAAGCCCGGCTACGACCCCGAGGTGCACGGCGGCACCATCGTCCTGGCTGAGTCGCTCGACGACATCGAGGGCGCGTTCCAGGAGGCGGTCTCAGGGCGCCCGGCGACGCTGCCGTTCGCCGACATCTGCATCCCCAGCGTCTTCGACGACTCGCTCGCGCCGGAGGGACACCACGTCGTCTCGATGTTCACGCAGTGGGTGCCGCACACCTGGAACGCCGAACCGCACACCGACGAGCTCGAGTCATACGCGGACCGGCTCGTCGCTCGCATGGACGAGGTCGCCCCCGGCTTCGCCGACTCCGTGCTGCACCGGCAGATCATCGGGCCGTACGGGATGGAGCACGACTACCACCTGATCGGCGGCAACATCTTCCACGGCGAGCTGACCGTCGGGCAGATGTTCCACGCCCGCCCGGCCGCGGGGTACGCCGACCTCCGTACGCCGATCCACGGGCTGTACCAAGCAGGTTCGGCCACGCACGGGGGCGGCGGCGTCACCGGTGTCCCCGGCCGCAACGTGGTGAAGCAGGTGCTGTCCGACCGTCGCCGGGCATCGCTCAAGCGGCGCGCCGGGCTCGGGGGCTGACCGCGGTGGGCCGCCTCCAGGCAGCGCTCCCGCGCGCGCACTACGTCGACGCCGACACCTGGCGCGCCGAGCGCGAGCAGGTGCTGATGCGCGCATGGACGTGCGCCGGGCGGCTGCACGAGCTGGGCCTCACCAGCCCGGGCCGGCTGGCCGTCGTCGAGGTGCTCGGCGAGTCGGTGATCGTCACCGTTGCCAAGGACGGTGCCCTCCACGCGCACTACAACGTCTGCCGGCACCGCGGCTCGCAGCTCGTACCCGTCGAGCCCGGCGCCGACCTCCCGGCCCCGAGCAAGGCCTGGGCGCTGCGCTGCCCGTACCACTCCTGGACGTACGACCTCGACGGCTCGCTGCGCTACGCACCGCACACCGACGACGTCGACGACTTCGACCCCGCCGGGTTCGCGCTGCACAGGGTCGGTGTCGACGCCTGGGGCGGGTTCTTGTGGCTCAACCTCACGCCGGGCGACCGGTCGCTCGCCGACGAGCTGGGACCCGTGCCGGACCGGATCCGGCGCTACCCCCTGGAGTCCCTCGTCGTGGGGCGGCAGCTGGTCTACGACGTCGCGGCCAACTGGAAGCTGGTCGCCGAGAACTACAACGAGTGCTACCACTGCGGGCCGGTGCACCCCGAGCTGGTCCGGCTGGTCCCCGCCTTCGGCGGTGGCGGGCAGGGCCTCGACTGGGACGGCGGCGTGCCGCATCGCGAGGGCGCCTGGACGTTCACCGCGTCGGGCACGTCGGACCGCGACCGCTTCCCTGACCTCGACGCCGACGAGCGCGAGCGGCACAAGGGCGAGCTGGTCTACCCGAACCTGCTGCTGTCCCTGTCCGCCGACCACGTCGCCGCGTTCCGGCTCGAGCCGCTCGCCGTGGACCGTACGCGAGTGACCTGCGACCTGCTGTTCGCGCCGACCGAGGGGGCCAAGCCGGTCTTCGACCCCACCGACGCGGCCGACTTCTGGGACGTCGTGAACCGCCAGGACTGGGCGATCTGCGCGTCGGTCCAGCGCGGCATGACGTCGCGGGCCTACCGACAGGGCTGGTACGCGCCGATGGAGGACGCGTCCCTCGACATCCGGCGGTGGCTGCTCCCCCGGCTGGGCTCGGAGCACGGCCTCGAACCGACGGACGGCGCCTCGTGACCGAGCGGTTCGAGTACGCCGTCGTCGGCCTCGGCGCCCTCGGCAGCGCCACGGCCTGGCAGCTGGCCCGCCGCGGCGCTAGCGTCGTCGGGCTCGAACGGTTCGCCCTCGGCCACGAGCGCGGCGCCTCCCACGACAGCTCGCGGATCCTGCGGCACAGCTATCACACGCAGGACTACGTGCGGCTCACCTTCGAGGCGTACGACGACTGGGCGACGCTCGAGGCCGACACGGGCGAACGGTTCGTGACGGTGACTGGGGGGATCGACCTCTTCCCGCCCGGCTGCGCGATCCCACCGGACGACTACACCGCGTCGATGGCCGCCTGCGCGGTGCCGTACTCGGTGCTGGACAGGGCCGAGGTGGCCGAGCGCTGGCCGCAGATCACGCTGCCGGAAGGCACGCTGGCCGTCCACCAGGAACGTACGGGGATCGTCCCGGCCGCCCGCGGCACCACTGCGATGCAGCGCGAGGCGACCGCTCGCGGAGCCGTGCTGCGAGGGGAGTCCGCCGTCACTGCCGTGCGCGACCTCGGCACGGCCGGCCTCGAGGTCGACGCCGGCGGCCAGACCTACCGCGTCCGCCGGCTCGTCGTCACCGCCGACGCGTGGACCAACGACGTCGTCGGTCACCTCGGCGCGCACGTACCGCTGACGGTGACCCAGGAGCAGGTCACCTACTTCACGCCGGCCCGGCCGGCCGACTTCGCGCCCGAGGCGTTCCCGGTGTGGATCTGGATGGACGACCCGTCGTTCTACGGATTCCCCACGTACGGCGAGGCGACGGTCAAGGCGGCGCAAGACTGCGGGGGGCCGCCTGTCACCGGGGACGACCGCTCGTTCGAGCCGGACGCCGACCGGCAGCGGCTGCTCGCCGACTTCATGGCGCAGACGTTCCCGGCGAGCGGTCCACCGACCCGGTCCAAGACCTGCCTCTACACCCTCACGCCCGACCGGGACTTCGTCCTCGGAGCGCTGCCAGGCCACGAGTCGGTGGCGGTGGGCCTCGGGGCGGCGCACGGGTTCAAGTTCGCACCCACCTTCGGCCGGTTGCTCGCCGACCTCGCGACGACGGGGGAGGCGGGCACGGCGGTCGACCTCACCCAGTTCCGGCTCGACCGGCCGGCGCTGACCGACCCCGACTACGTCGGGAGCTGGCTGGTATGAGCACTCCGTCGGCCACCGCTCGGTCAGCGCAGGGTCTCGACCGGGAGCCCGAGCTCGGAGGCGGCCTGGCCGCTGACCCAGTCGGCCATCTCGCTGCGCGTCAGCAGGCCCCGGTGCACCGTCACCTGGATCGCCAGCCCGTCGATGAGCGCCGTGATCCGCCAGGCGGCCGCGTGGGGGTCGTCGCAGCGGAACTCCCCCGACTCGACCCCGGAAGCGATGATGTCCGCGACTGCGTCCTTCCACTGCAGGTCGAGCCGCTTGGAGACGCGCCGGAGCTCTGGCGACCGCAGCGCCGCCGCCCACGCGTCGACCCACAGCGTCCAGCCGGGCGGCGTGGAGCCGACCGGCGAGTACAGCCGGAGCACGGCGCGCAGCCGGGTGGTCGCCGTGCCCGGGCCGTCGACGGCCTTGGCGAGGCGGACCAGGTCGCGCTCGGCGGCATAGGCGAACGCCTCGGCCAGGAGCCGGTCCTTGGTCTCGAAGTGGTAGAAGATCAAGGCTGGCGAGACGCCGAGCGCGCCGGCGATGTCGGACACGCGCGTGTGCGCCAGACCGCTCTTCTGCACCTCGGTCACGGTCGCCGCGAGAATCTCTTCCCGGCGGACTTCTACCTTTCTGCGGGCCACGCCCGGACCTTACTGTTACCCGACTCCGCGAGGGGGATCCTGTGACTGTTACGCCGATCACGACCGCTGCTCCGCTGGACCCGGAGGCACTCGCCTCCGCGCTCCTGCCGTTCGGCGAGTCCACGATGCTGCCGTCCGGCGCGTACACCGATCCGGCGGTCCTCGCCTGGGAGCGACGGCACTTCGTCGCCGGCTCCTGGGCCTGCGTCGGCCGCGTCGAGGACGTGGCCTACGACGACGGCGGCCGCGCCCTCAGCCAGCGCGCACTCATGGTCGGCGACATCCCCGTGCTCGTGACGCTCTCCGGTGCCGGAGGCGCTGGCGGCGTGCGCGCCTTCGCGAACACCTGCCGGCACCGCGGACACGAGCTGCTCCCCGAGGGCGGTACGACCGACGCCCGTGCCGTCACCTGCCCGTACCACGCCTGGTCGTACGGGCTCGACGGCGCCGTGATCGCGGCACCGGACTTCAGCGAGGTGGCCACGTTCGACCGCTCGCAGTACGGGCTCGTACCGCTTCCGGTCGAGGTCTGGCACGGCTGGGTGTTCGTCAACGCCACCGGCGACGCGGCGCCGTTCGCCGAGCACATCGGCGACCTCGACCGCCTCGTCGCGCCGTACGCGCCCGAGCGGTTGGT
>DAIPJR010000205.1:0-4176 GCA_036770165.1 Actinomycetes bacterium
TGGCCTCCCTGGCCACGAGGTCGGCGACGGCCCGCCGCAACCGCTCCCGCGCCTGGCCGACGCGGGCCAGCTCCTCGCGCACGTCGGGGACGACCCGGCGAGCCGCGTCCGTCGGCGTCGACGCGCGCACGTCGGACACCAGGTCGAGCAAAGGTGCGTCCTGCTCGTGCCCGATGGCGCTCACGACCGGAGTGAGGCAGGTGGCGACCGCACGTACGAGCGCCTCGTCCGAGAACGGCAGGAGGTCCTCCACCGAACCGCCACCGCGGGTGATGATGATCACATCGACCTCGCGGTCCCGGTCGAGCCGGGCGACCGCGTCGATCACCTCGGCGACCGCGTAGACCCCTTGCACGGCAACGTTCTCGACCCGGAAGTCGACCGCGGGCCAGCGCTGCCTGGCGTTCTCGAGCACGTCGCGCTCGGCCGCAGACCCGCGGCCGCAGACCAGCCCCACCTTGCGCGGCAGGAAGGGCAGCGGGTGCTTGCGGCCAGCCTCGAACAGCCCCTCGGCGGCGAGGACAGCCTTGAGCCGCTCCAGCCGGGCCAGCAGCTCGCCGAGCCCGACGGGGCGGATCTCGATCGCTGCCAGCGACAGCGTGCCGCGGGTGAGGTAGTAGTCCGGCTTGGCGTGCACGACGACGCGGGCGCCCTCGACAAGGGGCGGTACGACGCTCTCCAGCACGGCACGGGGCACCGTCACGGAGATCGACACGTCCGCGACGGGGTCGCGCAGGGTGAGGAAGGAGGTGCCGGCGCCCGGCCGCCGGGACAGCTGGGCCACCTGGCCCTCGACCCATACCCGGCCGAGCCGCGAGACCCACTGGGCGATGTGCATCGCCACCGTACGTACGGGTATCGCCTGCTCCGGCGAGGTCTCGAGGGGCATGGCCGCAGCGTAGGCGCCTACCATGGAGGCATGCCCACCACCTCGGACGCAGGGACCGCGGCCGTCGCCGACGCGACGACCCGGCGCGTCCTCCTCGCGTCGCCCAGGGGCTACTGCGCCGGCGTCGACCGAGCAGTGATCACCGTCGAGAAGGCGCTCGACCTGTACGGCGCGCCGGTCTACGTACGCAAGCAGATCGTGCACAACCGGCATGTCGTCGAGACCCTGGAGGCCCGGGGGGCGGTGTTCGTCGACGAGACCGACGACGTCCCCGAGGGCGCCCTCGTGGTGTTCTCGGCGCACGGGGTGGCGCCTTCGGTCCACGAGGAGGCGGCCCGACGCGGCCTCCGGACGATCGACGCGACCTGCCCCCTGGTGACCAAGGTCCACCACGAGGCCCGTCGGTTCGCCGAGGAGGGCTTCGAGATCCTGCTGATCGGCCACGAGGGGCACGAGGAGGTTGTCGGCACGTCCGGCGAGGCGCCCGAGCACATCACGCTCGTCGACGGCCCGGGTGCGGTCGACTCGCTCGAGCTGGCCGACCCCACCCGGGTCGCATGGCTCTCGCAGACCACGCTGTCCGTCGACGAGACGAACGAGACCGTGGGCGCCCTGCGCCGAAAGTTCCCGCTGCTGCTCGATCCGCCGAGCGACGACATCTGTTACGCCACGCAGAACCGGCAGGAGGCGATCAAGGTCGTCGCCGCCGAGTCCGACCTGGTGATCGTCGTGGGTTCGCGGAACTCGTCGAACTCGGTCCGCCTCGTCGAGGTGGCGCTCAGCGCGGGAGCAGGTGCGGCCCACCTGGTCGACCATGCGGACGAGATCGAGGACGCGTGGCTGACCGGGGTCGAGACGGTCGGCGTCACCAGCGGCGCATCGGTGCCGGAGATCCTGGTCCGCGGGGTGGTCGACTGGCTGGCCGTGCGGGGTTACGGCGACGTCCAGGAGGTCAGCTCCGCCGAGGAGCACCTGCTCTTCGCGCTGCCTCCCGAGCTGCGCCGAGACCTCAAGAAGCAGGATCCGACGGCATAGGGATCGGCCTGGGCAGCGGACCGGCCAGCGGCCCGGGCAACGGCCCGGCGGCAGCCGCGGGCGGCGGCTCAGCGGCCCAGACGGGAGCCTCGTCGACCTGCGTCGGGGCCGCGGCCCGCATGGGGGCCGCCGCTTGCGTGCGCGGGCGGCGCTCCTGCCAGACTCGGTAGACCACGATCACGACGGCGAGGCCGGCACCGATCCAGAGCATCGGACCGTCGTCGAGCAGGCCGTTCATCCCGGCCACGACCTTGGTGAGCAAGGGACCGGGGCTCGTCAGCAGTTGGTCGATCATGACGAGCAGGGCGAAGACCAGGGGTGGGGTGATGATGGCGGCGGCGACGTCGGCTCGCCGCACCTGGAACGCGGCGTAGCAGCTGGCGGCGATGAAGACGACTCCGAAGATCCAGCCGAGCCCGTTGCCGGTGAAGACGTCGATGAGCAGCCCGAACAGCGACGCCGCGAAGACGATCACGACCACCCCGAGCCCGGTGAGGCCGGCCGAAGGAGCCGGTCGCGCCGAACGGGCGGGGCGGGTAGGCGTACTCATGAGGGCCAACGCTACGCCCCGCCGCTCCTGCGCTCCGCCGTGCGGGGCAGGCTGAACAGGCTAGGCGGCGCGTCGGCGTCCACCCCGTAGCGAGGGTCGTCCTCGATGGCTGCGACCACGAGGTCGCTGGTGGCCGGACCGACCAGCTCCGGTGCCTGGACCTGCCTGGTCGCGATCTCGACCTGGGCCGGCGCGAGGAGCTCCTCGTCGGTGACGCGGAGGTCGCTGAGGCGGCGAGCGGTGACCAGGACGCGGCTCTCCAGCGACGAGACGGTGTTGTTGTACGCCTTGACGGCGCCTTCGATGCCGGCACCGAGCTTGGCCAGGTGTCCGCCCATGGTGGCGAGCCGTCCGTGCAGCTCGCGGCCGAGCTGGTAGACCTGCTGGGCGTTGGCCGCGACGGCCTCCTGTCGCCAGGTGTACGCGATCGTGCGCAGGAGGGCGATCAGGGTCTGCGGCGTCGCGATGACGACGTCGCGGGCGAACGCGTGCTCGAGCAGGGTCGGGTCCTCTTCCAGGGCTGCGCTGAGGAAGACCTCGGCCGGGACGAACATCACCACGAACTCCGGGGACGGCTGGAACTGCTCCCAGTACGCCTTGGCGCTGAGCCGGTCGATGTGGTCGCGCAGGTGCCGGGCGTGCGCCTTGAGCCGCCCCGTACGGGTGGTGTCGTCCTTGGCCTCCATCGCCTCGAGGTAGCCGCTGAACGCCACCTTGGCGTCGACCACCACGTTCTTGCCGCCGGCGAGGCGCACGACCATGTCGGGGCGGAGCATGCCGTCCTCGGTCGTCACGTTGGCCTGCTCGGCGAAGTCGCAGTGCTCGACCATGCCGGCCGACTCGACCACCCGACGCAGCTGCATCTCGCCCCAGCGCCCGCGGGCCTGGGGGGCGCGCAGCGCTGTGACCAGCTGGGCGGTCTCGACCCGGAGCTGGTCGGACGTGCGGTTCATCGACTGCACCTGTTCACGCAGCTCGGCGTAGGCCCCCACCCGCGTCTTCTCGACCTCGGTGAGCTGCACCCGAACCTGCTCCAGGGACTCCGACAGCGGCCTCACCAGGTTCTCGACCGCGACGCGGCGCTGGTCGAGCTGGGCCGCGGTCTGCTTCTCCGCGGTCGCGAGGCGCTCGTCGGTGAGCTGGACCAGCCGGGCGCTCGTACGGTCGAGCGCGTCCTGGGAGAGCAGGCGGAACCGCTCGCTGAGCTCCTCCTGCGTCCGCTGGAGGTCTGCCAGCCGCTCCACGCCGGATTCCTGCGCGTGGGCGAGCTCGGCCGTCAGCCGGGTCGCGTCGTGCTCGGACTGCTGGGCGCGGTTGCTCCAGGCCGTCGCCTCGGTCGCCAGCCGGAGCGCTTCAGCGCGCGCGGAGTCGCGCTCGGCCTGCAGCGTCGCCTGCGCCCCGGCCTGCCGGCCGGCCTGCTGGGACCGCGTCGTTGCTGCGCCGACGAGGGCGCCCACCACGGCGCCCACTCCGAGACCGAGGAGCAGGAGTACCACGCTGAGCATGTCCATCCTCCGAGTGTGCAGGGGCGCACCGACAGATCCGGGGAGGGCACGCCCTGGGCGCGTACGCCCTGTGGAAAAGTCCTGGTCGGAGGGCGCCTAGACTCGCGGCCCGTGAGCCTTTCCATCGGGATCGTCGGCCTGCCCAACGTCGGCAAGTCCACGCTGTTCAACGCGCTGACCAAGAACGACGTGCTTGC
>DAIPJR010000206.1:0-4169 GCA_036770165.1 Actinomycetes bacterium
GCCGACCCCGCTGTCGACGGCGACGCGTTCGACGCCGTCGCGCCCGCCCGGATCCTCGACACCCGCACCGGTCTCGGAGCCACGGGCGGGCGACCGGGGCGGGTCGGCGCGCAGAAGTTCGTGCACCTGCACGTCTGGGGCGCCGGCGGCGTGCCGACCGATGCGGAGGCGGTGGTCCTCAACGTCACGGCGGTCGCGCCCACCGCGAGCACCTTCGTGTCGGTCTACCCCGGTGACCAGCAGCCGCCGACGGCCAGCAACCTCAACGTCGCGGCCGGTCGTACCGTGCCGAACCTCGTGACCGTGAAGATCAGCCCCTTCGGCGACGTCAACCTGTACAACGCGGCGGGTACTGTCGACCTCCTCGCTGATGTCACCGGCTACTACTCCCCTGACGCAGCAACGGGTTTCACCCCCATGACACCGGTACGCGCGCTCGACACGCGTACCGGTGTGGGCGCCGTCAAGGCACCGGTCGGCGCGGGCCACTCGATCGACCTGCAGGTCGCGGGCGCGAACGGCGTGCCGGCCGGTGCGACGGCCGTCGTCATGAACGTGACGGCGACCGGTCCCACTGCGGCGACGTTCGTCCAGGCGTACCCCACCCCCGTCGGTGCTGGAGCGCCCGCCACCAGCAACCTCAACGTCGCCGCCAGGCAGACGGTCAGCAACCTGGTGGTCGTCGGGATCGGCGCGGGCGGGAAGGTGCGGCTGCGCAACGGTGCGGGCACGGTCAACCTCGTCGCCGACGTCGCCGGGTACTTCTCCACCGACCCGAGCAGCTCGCTGTACGTACCCGTCAGCCCGGTTCGGCTTCTGGACACGAGGATCGGGCAGGGCGAGGCGCTGGGCCAGGGCGGGCCGCTCGGCCCCGGCGGCCTGGTCGACCTGCAGCTGACGCTGGGCAGCTACGTGCCCTCCGTGGCCACAGCGGTCGCGTTCAACCTGGCGGCCGTGTCGCCGTCCACCTCGACGTACGTGCAGGCGTTCCCGACCCCGGCGACTGGGACCGCCTTCCCGACCGCCAGCAACGTCAACGTCGCGGCCGGCCGTACGCAGGCCGGGCTGGTGCTGGCATCGGTGGGCGCCGGTACCCGGGTCAGGCTGCGCAACGCGGTCGGTTCGGTCTCTCTCGTCGCCGACCTGGCCGGGTACTACGTCGGGCAGAGCGCCGTCGACCACGGCGCCGCGCCGGCCGTACCCGGTGTGCATGGCGTCACCGTGTCGGCCGCGATGGACGACACGACCCCGCCGCGGGGCAGCTCGGTGATCGTCAACGTGACCACCGTCCCCGGTGCGACGGTGCAGGTGGTCGCGCACTTCCGTACCGGCGCGGTGACGGCGTCCGGGGTCGCGAACGGCGCCGGCCTCGCGTTCGTCCTCGTACCCGTCGGTGCGGCGCAGGCCGGTGTCGCGGTACCCGTTACCGTGACCGCCACGAGCGCCACCCTCGGCGCCAGCGCGAGCACGACGACGGGCTTCGCCCCGTCCTGACCGTGCCGCGGGCCGCCGCCTGACCGCGCCCCACCGGCCTCGACACCTGACGCGGCGAACCCCGGGTCTCGACTCGAGAACCGGGGTCCGACCGACATCGGCTGGGTGGAGCTGAGGGGATTCGAACCCCTGGCCCCCTCGATGCGAACGAGGTGCGCTACCGGACTGCGCCACAGCCCCAGACGAGAGGGAACGATACCAACAACGGGCCGGGCGGCCGAACGCTGCGGTCAGTCTCCGACGGCGCGGCGGCGCTCGATCAGCAGCTCACCGGTCACGATCGCGTCACGGGCAGCGGCCTGCTGGGCGGTACGGCCGCCGGCGTCGGCATCGTCAGCACCGTCGCCCTCGTCGCCGGCCGAGCTGTCGGCGAGGCGGCCTGACGTCCACGCGCCGGGCGCTGTCAGGTCGATGATGCGCACGGACCTCGGCGCCTTGGGCGCGGACACGTACGTGGGGAGCGGTACGGGTACAGGGTCCCAGGCCCGTTCGGCCTCGGCGTCGTAGAAACCTGGCACGGCCGGGGCTCGTACGGCGGCCGCCGGCTCGGCGGGCATGGGCACCGGACGGGGCGCCCGCTGCCGCGGCCGCTCGATGTCGGCGGGCACTCGGGCCGGAGCGACGGGGACGCCCGCCCGGCGCAGCTCGCGCTCGGACTGCTCGTGCCGCAGCCGGCGCGACTCGGCGGCCCTGGCCCTGCGGTCGGCGAGCTCGCGGTCGCGTACACGGTGGGCGCTGGCTCGGGCCCGGAGCAGGAAGACCACGAGGACGACCATCGGGATGGCCGGCGCCCACACCGGCACGAGGGCGAAGGCGGCCAGCCCCCCGACCAGCACCGCGACGGCCAGCAGGATCAGGCCCACGCGTCGTCGACGCGACGCGGCGAGCGATGCGGCCGACGGGGGCTCGACGACGTTGTCCGGCATCGTGCGGGCGGCCGGTCGTCGTGGGACGAGCACCTCGCGACGGTCGCCGATGGCGTCGACGCTCCGGCGGGAGAGCGTGCGCATGGCGCCCTGGAAGCGGTCGACGGAGCGAGACTCGGTCACCTCGTCGTGCCTCCGCAGCCAGATCGGGACGAGGACGACAGCCCACAGCACGACGATCGTCGCGTAGATCAGACCGCTGGGGCTCACGGATCGAAACGCTAAGCCGCGCAGGTGCTCTGCTCACGCATTGTGCCCGGTGTGTCGCCCACTTCCCGCCCAGACCTCGCGACGATCTTGAGAGATCACTGCCCCCACCCGCGTGTCGGCCAGTGATGTCTCAAGATCGACGCGGGTCGGGGCCGGGTGGGGAGGCCGGGCGCGGGTCGGGGCCGGCGGCACGGGCGCGGTGCCACCTCGCGAGGACACCCTCGCCGATCTCCTCGACGGTCAGCGCGAAGCACAGGTGGTCGCGCCACCCGCCGTCGATGTGCAGGAACCGCGGCCGCAGCCCCTCGGGCCGGAAGCCGAGCTTCTCCACCACGCGCAGCGACGCCGCGTTCTCGGGCCGGATGTTGATCTCGACCCGGTGCAGCCCGATCGCGAACAGGTGGTCGGACGCGAGCGCGACCGCAGTCGGGATGATGCCGCGGCCGGCGACGTCGCGGTCGACCCAGTACCCGATGTGCGCCGACCGCAGGGACCCCCACGTGATGCCGCCGACGGTGACCTGGCCGACGAGCGACCCGCGGAAGGTGACGACGAACGGCATCAGGTGACCCATCCGCGCCTCGGACGTCAGCACGCGGACCATGTGCCCGAAGGTCGGCGGGAGCTCCGACACCCCTGCCGGCGAGGTCGCGTCCCACGGCCGCAACCACTGGGCGTTGCGGGCGCGCACCGCCCGCCAGTCGGACCGGTCGCGCTGCCGGATCGGCCGCAGCCCGACGTCTCCCTCGGCCAGCTCGACCGGCCAGCCGGGCGTCAGTGGTCGCCTCCGCCGACCTGGTCGACCGCGTGCGCCAGCAACGGGGCGAGGACGGCGAGCCCGTCGCGCACCCCTCCGGTCGATCCGGGCAGGTTGACCACGATGGTGCGTCCGGCGACCCCGGCGAGCCCTCGGGACAGGGCCGCGGTCGCGACGCCGGCCGACGTCCCGTACGCCCTGATCGCCTCGGCGATCCCCGGGATCTCGCGGTCGACCACCCGCCGGGTCATCTCGGGGGTGCGGTCGGTCGGCGTCAGGCCGGTACCGCCGGTGGTCACGACCACGTCGTAGCCGGACGCGACCGCAGCCCGGAGCGCCGCCTCGACCGGTTCGCCGTCGGGGACGACCTCCGGTCCGTCGACCTCGAACCCCATGGCGACCAGCCCGTCGACGACGACCGGACCGGACGTGTCCGCGTAGACGCCGGCGGCTGCTCGGTTGGACGAGGTGACCACGAGGGCGCGCATCAGCCAGGCTCTCGGGACGGGTCGCGCGTCCAGCGGCCGGTCTTGCCCCCGGTCTTCTCCTCGACACGTACATCGGTGATGACCGCGCCGGGGTCGACGGCCTTGACCATGTCGACGAGCGCCAGCCCGGCAACCGCCACGCAGGTCAGGGCCTCCATCTCGACGCCCGTACGGTCGGCCGTGCGTACCGTCGCAGTGATCGCGACATGGTCGTCGTGCACGTCGAGGTCGACCGCGACGCCGTGGATGGCGATGGGGTGGCAGAGCGGTACGAGGTCGGGCGTGCGCTTGGCC
>DAIPJR010000024.1:0-3326 GCA_036770165.1 Actinomycetes bacterium
CATCTTCCACACCTGGTCCCAAGCGGCCCACATCCCGCCGTACCCGCCGAGCAGGACCGACCCGCGCGGGTCGGCGACGACACCGCTGCGGGCGACCACCTCGCCCAGGGTCTCGCCGACGCGTGCAGGCGTGACGATCCGGCGGCCGCGCCCGACCACGGTGAGCAGGGGGGCCTCGAGGGGTACTCCGCCCCCCCGCCGTGCGACGAGCGCGATGCGGGCGAGCGTCTCGGCGTTGTGCAGCAGCGTCGGACGGCCGCCGATGCCGTGGACGGCCGAGGGCTGCCGGGTGAGGTACGGCAGGGCCGGCCCGCCGGACAGCGCCCGCACGACCGAGCTCGACTCGCCGGTCAGGTAGTGGTCGGGCCCCTCGACGACGCGTACCGCCACCGTGAGGTCACCCTGCGCGTGCCGCTCGGCCAGGGCGCGGACCACAGCCACCCGGGTCGCGTGGTCGCCCTTGTGCAACCACACGATCGCCTCGCGGGTCCCCAGCGCCTCGGCCGCGAGCGCCATCCCGTCGAGGACGAGGTGCGGGCGCAGCTGCAGGAGCGCGGCGTCCTTGGCGCTCGCCGGCTCGCCCTCGGCGCAGTTGGCCACGACGGTGCCGCCACCGCCCGCCGCGAGGGCCGTACGCCACTTCCGGGCCACCCGGAAATGGCCGCCGCCGCGTCCGGTGAGCGCCACCTCCTCGAGTGCTGCCACCAGGTCCTCGGCGTGGCGCCCGGAGGCGTCCGGCCGTGACCCGTACGTCGCCAGGTGGCTGGTCAGGTCGTGCGCGCGGGACTCCGCCCCCGCCTCGCGCGAGGTCGAGCCGAACGTCACCGGGGCGTCCAGCAGGCCCGGCAGGGTCGGCAGCGGGGCCGGCGCGGGCGCGCGGTCGTCGGCGGTCGGAGGAGCGGCCGGGACCGCGTGCAGCCAACGGTCCGCGGCCGCGTGCTGGCCCGTCATCGGTGCGCGCCGCGGGGGGCGGCCGTCAGCTCGGAGACCAGGTCGCGCGGGGTCCGCGCTGCGTACCTGCTGACGGCGAGGAGGGCGACGAAGGCCCCGGTGGCGAGGTAGAGGGCGAGCAGGAAGTGCGTGTCGCTGCCCGAGAGCACGCCGTGCACCCACACGGCCACCAGGCTCAGCGCAGCCACCTTGTGGATCGGCCACCAGACCCGGGCGCTGACGCGGCCGCTGAGCCCTGCGGTGAGCCCGGCCAGCAGTCCCGCGTACGCACCGATCACGCCCATCGTCACGGGTACCGGCCGGTACGTGGCGCCCATCGGGAGGAGGGCCCCACGCAGGCCCACCCCGGCGTACGAGTCCGTGGCCAGCACGAGGACGTGCAGGACGAGGAACGCCAGCGTGAACACGGCGAGGCTCACGTGGATCCGCAGCCTCGTGGCAGTGCTCGGCCGCTCGTACCTCGTCCGCCACGGGTGGGACAGGACGAGCCCGAAGCTCACGAGCACCACCAGCAGGACGTACGAGGTGACGCCGGCGGCCCGCCCGAGGATCCAGGGGGCCTGCTTGTTGCCGGAGACGGCGAGGACGCCGCGACCGATCAGCCAGGCGGTGATCGCGGCGCTCAGCGTGATGCCGATGGCCAGCACAGCGGCGTTCAGCGTGCGCGTGGCGCGTGCGGGTACCTCAGCCATCGGCCCTCCAGACGACGTGCTCTTCCATGGCCTGGGTCCACTCGAACGAGCCGTCCTCGTGGACCCAGAGGGCAGCCAGCCCGCGGCGGTCGGCGAGGTCGCCGATGCCCTCGGCTCCGCACAGGAACAGTGACTTGCTCCACACCTCGGCGAGCGCGGCGTCCTCGTCCACGACGGTCACCGCGACGAGGCCGGCACCCCCTGGGCGTCCGGTACGCGGGTCGATCAGGTGGTGCACGTTCTTCCCCGCGGCCCGCCAGTGCCGCAGGCGCACCGACGAGGTCGCACAGCCGCGGTCGACCAGGGCCAGCACGGCAAGTGGCGCCTGGCCGCCGAACGGGTCCTCCACGCCGACCTTCCAGCCGTCGCCGTCCGGGCCGACGCCGGCCAGGTGGCAGTCGCCCCCGGCCTCGACCAGGAACGACGACCCGGCCCCGGCGAGCTGCTCGGCCGCCCAGCGGACCGCCAGGCCCTTGCCGATCCCGCCGAGGTCGATCGGGTCGGGGCCAAGGCGCAGCATGGACCGTCCCGGGTCGAGCTCGGGCTGCCACGGCCCGGGGGGCTCGACCGCTGAGGGGGCAGCGGTCGAACCCTCCGTGACCACGTCGCCGGCCGCGAACGGCAGCGAGCGGTCGTACCCGTACGACTCGAGCACCCGAAGGACGCGCGGGTCGAACAGGCCAGCCGTCAGCTCGTGCGCGGCGACCGCCTCGGCCACCGCCGCGAACAGCTCCGGCGGCACGACGTGCCAGGCCTGCGGCTCGGCGTTCGCCCGCATGAGCGGGCTCGTCGGGTCGAAGCGAGTGCACGCCCTCTCGACGTCGTCGAAGACGTCGTGGGCCCGTGCGGCCTGCTCGTCGGCACCCGCTCGCGGGTGGACGACGCGAAAGCTGATGTCGCAGGCCATCGCGCGGAACCGCAGCTCCAGATCCGGTGCGAACGAGACGGACCGCCCTCCCAGCGGGTACGGGGAGGTGGCCGAACCGGGCGCCGCGAGCGTGGACCCCGCCGTGCCGGAGCCAGGACTGCTCAAGGCTTCACCCCGGACGCGCCGGTGGTCGTCTGGGGGGGCGGCGCGGGCGGCGGCTTTGCCGCGGTCGTGCCACCTCCCGAGCTGCCGGAGCCGGTGCTCCTGGTGCCCGTGGACTTGGTGCCGCTGGACCGCGAAGTGGTCCCGGAGGTGTACCGCTTCGAGCTCGCTCCACCGCGACCGCTCACCGCCCCGGAGCCGCCTCCGCTGAGCGAGGCGGCCTGGGCCTTGACGGCAGCGACCTGCTTGGCCAGCAGGTTCATCTTGAGCGTCTGGGCCGCGAGTGCCTGGTTCAGCGCGAGCATCGCCGCGTCGGTCGTGGCGCTCGGGGTGGGCGCCGGAGAGCTGGTCGCCTGGCCCTTGGGGTGCAGCGGGTCCGAGTGCGCCGCCCAGGCGGTCGTCCCGGCGAACACGCTCGCCGCGACGGGAGCCGCGAGTGCCGCAGCGGTCCAGCGGGCCGTCCGCCCGCGGGGCTCAGTCATCGCTGCCGCCGCTGCCGCCGTCGTCCCCGCCGGTTGACCCGCTCGCACCGGTCGTGGTGTGCGTGGGGCTGGGCTTCGCCGACGGTGTCGCGTGCGTGCGGGTGGTGTGCGTCGGCCGGCTGCTGGGCGTGGCCGACGAACCACCCGACCAGGTCGTGCTGGCAGCTGCGG
>DAIPJR010000024.1:3336-12948 GCA_036770165.1 Actinomycetes bacterium
CCGCTCGGGCGGCCGCAGCCTTCTGCGCTGCGGTGAGCTGGTTGTGCGCGGCTGACAGGTCGCCGCCGAGCTGCTTCGTACGCTGCTCCATGGCTGCGAGCGCCTGCTGGATCGCGAGCCGCTGTGCTGTGGCCTGCTGGCTGGGCGATGCGGTGGGTGTCTCTGCTGCGGACACGATGGCGGGCACGGCGGCCACGGCCACGCCACCTAGCCCAAGCAGGCCGGTGGTCACGGCGGTGGATACCGCGATGCGACGGGTACGTCTCATGAGTCCTCCTCGGTCGAGGACCTCAGAGTGGGCTCGCCGCGTGCCCCACGGGAAGGTGGTTATCCCGGCGTTAGCCAACCCATGGATGAACCTTTGCGCCCGGGCCCCCGATCGGGCTATCCGGGACAACAAGGTCTTTCGTCCCTACTGCGCGCACCAGGGCCCCCCATAGCGTCCCTGGGAGCATCCCCGATCGAGGAGCCGCTATGTCCGTCCCGCACAAGTACCGTGCCGCGCCTCTTGCGCTGCTGTCACCGATGACAGCACTGACAGGCAACCTCAACGGCCCCGGCCACTACATCGACTGGGGGCCGATCCAGATCTCGCTGGCCAACCTGGTGATGATCCTGATCGGCCTGGCCCTGTTCGGCGCAGCCCTGCTGCTCCCGTTCCCGAAGGGCAGGAAGCGGCCATGACCATCGACGAGACCACCGCCGACGCCCCCACGACCTGGACTGGTCACCTGAGGCGCCGTTTCTTTGGCACCTTCCCCCCCGAGAAGCTGCTGCCCGAGACCCAGCCGGAGTACGTCACGTCCTGGATCTACGTGTTCGGCGTGGCGACGATCGCGGCCCTGATCTTCATCATCGGCTCGGGCCTCGTGCTCACGCTGCAGGGCCCGCTCTGGTACCACTCCTCGTCGCTCGGACACTTCGTCAACAGCACCCACCTGTGGAGCGTCGAGCTGTTCTTCGTGTTCATGGTCGTCCACCTGTGGGGCAAGTTCTGGATGGCCGCCTGGCGCGGCCGCCGCGCAGCCACCTGGATCACCGGCGGCATCTGCTTCCTGACCTCGGTGGGGACGGCGTTCACCGGCTACGTCATGCAGACGAACTTCGACGCCCAGTGGATCGCCACGCAGGCGAAGGACGGCCTCAACTCGGTGGGCATCGGTGCCTGGTTCAACGTGCTGAACCTCGGTCAGATGCTGCTGTTCCACGTCGCACTGCTCCCGCTGGTGCTCGGCGGGATCGTGGTCTGGCACGTCCTCCTGGTCCGCAAGCACGGAGTCGTACCGCCCATCGACGCGATCGACCCGAGCGACGCGACTGTTGAAGGAGCAGCGTCATGAAGAACGACCTGGCCTCTCGCCCCTGGAAGGGCGCCGAACGCGAGTACGACCTCCTCAAGGAGCTCGTCATCGCCCTGGCGGTCGTCGGAGCGCTCGTGCTCGCCCTGTCCTTCGCGTTCGGGTCCCCGGACGACAAGTCCATCACCCTCCAGTCGTGGGCCAAGGCGGCGCCGTCGGACTTCGTCGCGACCGCAGCCTCCGAGCTGGGTGGTACGAGCGGCACGGCCGGCTACGGCCCGCCGTACAACTCGGCCTCGGACGGCCAGGTGATCGGTCCGATCAACCTGCAGAAGCTGGGCGGCGTCCGGATCCCGATCGACGCGGCCGCAGTCTTCGTGACCACGCCGCTGGCGAAGGTCTCCACCGACCCTGCGGTCACGACCGCGATGTCGCAGTGGACCGGCGCCTCGGCCGACCAGCAGGCCAAGTGGGCCGGCGACTACGGCGACGCGATCACCAAGGCGCCGGACGGCGACTACACCAAGGTGGCGACCGGCGACTACGGCCCCGTGCCGGCGATGACGGCTGCCTTGCTCGCCTCTGCGCAGCAGGGATCGCTCGACGGCGTCCTCGGCAACCAGGGTCACTTCTTCGACACCAACTACACCGACTCGTTGCTCTTCATCGCCGACGGCACCTACCTGGAGGATCAGGCCCGTGCCCAGCACCTCGGCGGCGACCAGTGGGGCATGATGAACGAGACGGGGAGCTACCCCGGCCAGTCGTGGCTGTGGCTCTACACGTTCTGGTACCAGGTCGAGCCGTTCTCCTCGTCGGGCAACGCCGACGCCCTGGTCTGGGGCCTGATGATGCTGCTGACGCTCGGCTTCGTGATCGTGCCGTTCATCCCGGTCGTGCGCTCGGTCCCGCGGTGGATCCCCGTCCACCGGCTGATCTGGCGCGACTACTACAAGGCGCACCCGCGCTGACTGAGCGGTCAGGACGGGCTGACCGAACAGGTCGACTCACCCGGCCGGACGTCCCGACTTCACGGGATCCAGCCGATGCCAGGACGCCGGTCGAGATAGCCTGACCGGCGTCCTGGCATTGGAGTCCACACGTGAACCACGATCCGCGCGGGGTGGATCCGTACGACCGCGAGGAGCCGAGCCTTCGGTGGTCGTGGCTGGTCGCCCCGGCGGTCGCCGGGGTCGTCGTCCTCGTCATGGTGGTGCTCGCGGCGTGGCTGCGGCCCGGCCAGCCGGGTGCCACCCCGGTCAACGGCAGTTCGGTCCTGGCCACGCGCACGTCGGTCGTCACGGCGACCGCGACGCCGACGGCCACCGTCGCGACGCGAGTCGTCACGTCGACCGCGGCACCGACCGCCGACCCGGCGCCGACCGGCCGGCCCACGCCTACCGCGCACCCCACTGCTCGCCCGTCGTCGTGCGAGCGCCTGGGCGTAGTCGACCAGCAGGGCGGGTTCACCCCGGGGCCGGGCGGGAGCTGGGTCACCCTCGCGGCTCGTACCGACGGGCAGTGGGCGAACCAGCTGTGCCCCGGTGAGCGGATCCGCGTGTTCTGGGCCTCGTACACCGAGGACAGCACGGGTACCAGCCATCTCTACCGCAGCCAGGTCGGCTGGCTGGACCACGCCCATCCCACGATCCGTTTCCTCGTCGTGATCCCGGACGCGTGCGGGATGTCCTGGTTCGCCGGGCACGGGTCGTTCGCCATCCCCACGACCTACGCCAAGGGCTGGTTCCCTCCACCGAGCCACCTCGTCGTCGGCTACTACCCGCCCGCGACGACCACCTGCCCCTGATCGGAGGACCCCGCCATGGCCTACCAGCGGATGCTCGCAGCCGGTGCGGTGGTCGCGCTGGCCACCGTGCTCGCGTCGTCGCCGGTGGCCGCCGCACCGGGGCCCGGGCGCGGGACCGCCGCAGGACGGACCGTGGGCGGTGCCCACCTGCATCGTTGCGCGGTCGCCGACGGATCCTGGTGCGGCAGCCTGCAGGTACCGCTCGACTACGCCGACGCGACCGCAGGCACGATCACGGTCGGCTTCGCCTTCGTCCCGGCCACGGGACGCCGGGACGGCACGATCGTCGCCATGGAGGGCGGACCCGGCTACCCCTCGACGGGTACGGCCCCCGACTTCCTGACGCTGTTCCAGCCGTTGCTGGCCCATCGTGACGTGCTCGTCGTGGACGCGCGAGGTACGGGCCGCTCGACCCCGGTCGACTGCCCGGCGCTGCAGGCCTACGCGGGCAGCACGGCCACGGATGCGTACCGCCGGCTCGCCGGAGCCTGCGGCGAATCGCTGAACCACACGTTCCGGCGCGCGGACGGCAGCTTCGTCCACGCCAGCGACCTGTTCGGGACGGCCAACGTCGCCCGTGACGTCGCGCGAGTCATCGGTGCGCTGCGACTCGGCAAGGTCGACCTCTACGGCGACTCGTACGGGACCTACTTCGGGCAGACCTTCGCATCGCGCTACCCGCAGCTGCTGCGCTCGGTGACGCTCGACGCGGCGTACGAGGTGGTCGGCCTCGACCCCTGGTACACGACGACGGTGACCACGGCTCACGCCGCCTTCGACGGGGTGTGCCGGGAGAGCGCGGCCTGCTCGCGCGAGGCTCCGGGCTCGTCCTGGGCGCGCATCACCGCCCTGGCGCAGCGGCTGCGTACCGCTCCGGTCCGCGGGTGGACGGCCGGGATCGACGGGCGGCGGGTGCTCGACACCGTCGATGTGCGCGCACTCGTCGACATGGTCAACGACGCCGGATACGACTACGGCGTCTACCGGGACCTCGATGCCGCGGCCCGGGCCCTGCTGGACCGCGGCGACGCGGCCCCGCTGCTGCGCCAGCACGCGCAGGACGTGGGGTACGACTTCGGCGACTACGTGGGCCAGCCGGCGACGTACTACTCGGACGGGTTGTATGCGGCCGTCGCGTGCACCGACTACCCGCAGCTGTTCGACCCGCGGGCGACGCCCACCGTCCGTCGGCAACAGCTGGCCGCTGCCGAGAAAGCCTTGCCCAGCAACACCTTCGCGCCGTTCACGGCGGCCGAGTGGGTCCAGGGGAACACATACACGGAGGACTACACGGGCTGTCTCGACTGGCCGCCGCCGACCCACGTCGACCCACCGATCACCAAGGTCCCGCCGCTCGTCGCCAGCCACGTTCCGGTGCTCGTGCTCAACGGCTCGCTCGACTCGCTCACGCCGGCGCAGGGTGGTGCGCACGTCGCTTCGCAGCTGGGGCCGGAGGCCCGGTTCGTCGAGGTCCCGAACATGGTCCACCTCGTCGGGCTGTACGACCCGTACGGGTGCGGGTCGTCGCTGGTCCAGGCCTTCGTGGCGCACCCCGAACGGCTGTTCTCGCTGGACGCGTCGTGCACGCGCACCGTCCCGGAGGTACGAGCGGTGGGCGCGTTCCCGCAGGGCTTTGCCGAGGTACGTCCGGCGGTTGCTTCGCCCGGGTCGACCCGCGACCGCACCATGCTGCGGCTCGCCGCGGCCGCCGTCGCGACCGCCGGTGACGCCGTCGAGCGCTGGTACTACCAGTCGGGCAGCACGGACCTCGGCCTGCGAGCCGGATCGGTGCGCGCGTGGTCCGACGCGCAGGGCCGCACGCACCTCAGGCTGCGCGGCGACTGCCTGGTGCCCGGCGTCGCCGTCTCCGGCGACGTCCTGATCGCTGCGGACGGTCTCGGCGTCTCCGGCGACGTCACGGTCCAGGTCTCCGGAGGTCAGACGCTCAGGGTGCACCTGGCCTGGGACGGGAGCCAGCCGCACGCCGTGGCCACCGTAATCGGCCCGGATCTCGTGGCCACCCTCCCCGCGCCGTAGGCCGGTCAGCCGGCGAGCAGGACGCCGAGGTAGAGCGCCGACAGCGCGGTCAGGCCGGTGAGCGCACCCCACACCGCGAGCCCGCGGGTGCTGGTGGCCCGGGTGTGCAGGGTGGCGGTGATCCCGGACGCCGCGACGACGGCCACCTTGGCACCGAGCACGGCCTGGTAGGTCGAGCTCGGGTGGTCGGCGTGATTGACGGCGACGACGTTCCAGATGCCGGTCACGATCAGCAGCCCGTACGCCGGCCAGGCCACGCGGTTGAACGCCCGGGCGACCCTCTTCGGGACGTCAGGACCGATCGTGCGGAGGACAGGGACGAGCGCGGCGAGGGTGAGCTGTCCGCCCACCCACACCGTCGCGCCGAGCACGTGCAGCCAGAGGCGGATGCTGTCGACAGCGGATGCGAGCATGCGCCAAGACTCTCAGGTGGCGAACTCCTCGTCGGGACCGGGCTCCGCATGGACGAAGCCGTACGCCACAGCGGCGAGCGCCCCGCCGAGCAACGGAGCCAGGATGAACACCCACAGGTGCTTGAGCGCCTCGGTGCCCGCGAACAGCGCGGGTCCGATCGAGCGCGCCGGGTTCACCGAGGTGCCCGTGAGCGGGATGCCCACGAGGTGTACGACCATGAGCGTCGCGCCGATGGCGATGCCGGCGAACGCGGCGTCGGCCGCCTTGTCGGTGACGAGGAGGATCACCAGCACGAACAGGAACGTGAGCAGGGTCTCGACCACGAGCGCCCCGCCGGCGTTGATGCTCTTGCCGTAGCTGTCCGTGCCGAGGCCGCCGGTCTCGTCGGTGACGCCGAATGCCGACACCATCAGCTTCAGGACCGCGCCGCCCAGGATCGCTCCCAGCACCTGGGCGACCCAGTACCCGACGGCGTCGGCGATCGGCATCTTGCGCGCGATCACCATGGCGAGCGTGACCGCCGGGTTGATGTGGCAGCCCGAGATCGGGCCGATGGCGTAGACGCCGAGGACGAGCACCAGGCCGAACGCGAGGGCGACGAAGCCCGGTCCGTGCGACTGGATGCCCACCACGGCCGTGCCGACCGCGAGGAACACGAGGGCGAACGTGCCGACGAACTCTGCGACGAACTTGCGCTGCATGACCTTCTCCTCCGTACGTACGGGCGGGACCGTACGAGTGTCCTCGTACCGTCCCGCCCCTGCAGGACGCATCGCCGTCCACCGCCGCGTTGATCATGGGCGAATGGCCCGCTTTCCTTGATCCACAAGGGCCGTTTGCCCGTGATCAACGAGGCCGGGACGGGCGCAGGTGGGAAGGTCAGGCGGACGTTGGTCCGGCGAGGACCACCGCCGGGTTCCCGAGCCAGACGTCGACGGCCCATCTGGCGCCGACGGCTACGGTGACTGTGATCGTTCTTCCGTCATGAGTGGTGCTCGTCCATGCCGACGAGTAGATGGCGCCGTGTGCGCACCCTCCCGTAGCCATGATCAGCCCCCCGGTGTGATCGCTGATCCTGGTCTTGCCCGGTCCGACGCACGTCATCCTGACGGTGAGCTTTGACCCTGGTCGCGGTGCGCTCTGGAGGATGATCGTCTGGCTGCCGACGCCGGTCGATCGGATCAGGAGAGTGCCGAAGGGCGCCTTGGGGATGAACGGTGATGGCCCTCCCGGCGTGGTTGACGCAGTCGGTGCCCCAAGTGCCCCAGCCGACGTGCCGCTGTCTGACGGCAGTGGGACCAGAGTCGAGCTATGAGCGACCGTGGCAGCGTTCGTGCAGCCGGCCATCAAGAGCCCGGCCACCCAGATGCTTCCGCAGCGCAGCCTCAACTTGTCCAGCTCCAGAACGCGGGCAGGTGATAGGGCGCATTCAGGGTGCCCCTGCTGTTCATGATCCACACGCAGGCGCCGTTGTACGAGCCTCTGGTCCAGCTCATCGAGTCGGAGGCTGCCCCGACGTCGAGGTAGCCCTGATGGGCTGTCAGCGGGACCGGCCAGGTGTCCCCGTACGTCACGCTCGCGGTGAGGGCTACCGAGAGGGAGGCACTGACCTGCTCCTGTGCACTTGCGACGAGAACACTCACTCCACCGGTAACGGATCCGCCGACCTGGGCCTGGACTGTCATGCCAGCGGTGAGCGAAATGCTCAGCGTGTGACCGGGACCGCCCTGGTTGTACGGCAGCGCCGCGATGTGGCTCGCAACCGGGGCTGAGAACGTGAAGCCCGCATCGGGAGCACACCCGTCGGGGTGCGCTCGTCCGGTGGCCGCTTCTGCGACTGGTCCCGTGGCGGTGCTCAGGACCACGAGCACGCTCGCGATGGCCACTGCTTTCATGATTTGCGCAATCCTCGACGAGCTCAGCATGGCGTTCCTCCCGTGGCCACCAACTTTGGACAGCTCACACTGATGGCTATACCAAGTATGGGACAAGATCTACAGATGGCCGATCGGCGCCATGTCCGGGTTCGGCCACCTGTCCGCGCCGCCATGCTGCGTCCACCGCGCCCTCCGCGGGGCGGCGGGGCTGTGGGCTAGAGGCGGCCGCCGACGAGGCGACCGATCCCGTACGTCACGGCCATGGCCAGGGCACCGCCGACGATCACGCGGACCACGGCACGTCGGCGGTTGGCGCCGCCGAGCCTGGCGCTGACCGACCCGGTGACCGCGAGGGCGACCAGCATGGCCAGGAAGGTCACGGGGGAACGCCAGGTGGGGGTCGTGAGCAGGATGGCGATCAGCGGCAGCGCCGAGCCGATGGTGAACGCCACCGCCGAGGTGAGCGCCGCGCTCCAGGGACTCGCCACGTTGTCGAGCGTGATTCCCAGCTCGGCCTCCGCGTGCGCCTGGAGCGTCTGGTCGCCGTCGTGCAGCTGCTTGGCGACCTCCATGGCGAGGTCCGGCGTCAGGCCCTTGCTGACATAGATGTCAGCCAGCTCCTGCAGCTCGCCCTCCGGGTCGGCCGCCAGCTCGCGACGCTCGAGGTCGAGGGCGGCGTGCTCCGTGTCGCGCTGCGTCGAGACCGACACGTACTCCCCGGCCGCCATGGACAGGGCCCCGGCCACGAGCCCGGCGAGCCCCGCGGTCAGGATGGGCGCTCGCTGGGTCGTCGTCGCGGCGACCCCGAGCACGAGGCCGGCCGTCGACACGATGCCGTCGTTGGCGCCGAGGACGCCGGCTCGCAGCACGTTCAGCCGGTTGCCCAGCCCAGGGTGCTCGTCGATGCTCATGTCGCTCCGCGAGCCGCAGCCGTACCCGAGATACGGTGCGCCAGCTCGACGTCGAGCTGCGTCACGCCGCCAGCCGAATGGGTCGACAGGACGAACCGGAGGGTGCGCCAGCGGATGTCGATGTCCGGGTGGTGGTCCATCTGCTCGGCGATGTCCGCGACCTCGGCGACGATCCGTACGCCGGTCAGGAAGTCAGGTGCCTGCACCGAACGCGTGATCGCGGCCGAGTCGCCGGTCCAGCCGGGGAGATCCTCGAGCTGGCGGTCGAGCTCTTCGCGGTCGAGGAGGCGCGCCATGGCTAGTCGCTCGGCGTACGGCGGCGGATCTTGGCGCCCAGCCAGCGCACCGGGTCGTACTTGAGGTCGGCGACGCGCTCCTTCATCGGGATGATCGCGTTGTCGGTGATCTTGATGTGCTCGGGGCAGACCTCGGTGCAGCACTTGGTGATGTTGCAGAAGCCGAGGCCGTGCTCGTCCTGGGCTGCGTGCTTGCGGTCGAGGGTGTCCAGCGGGTGCATGTCCAGCTCGGCGAGCCGGATGAAGAACCTCGGTCCGGCGAACGCCGGCTTGTTGTCCTCGTGGTCCCGGATGACGTGGCAGGTGTTCTGGCAGAGGAAGCACTCGATGCACTTGCGGAACTCCTGGCTCCGCTCGACGTCGACCTGCTGCATGCGGAACTCGCCGAGCGCGAGGTCGGCGGGCGGGGCGAACGACGGGATCTCGCGCGCCTTCCGGTAGTTGAAGGAGACGTCCGTGACGAGGTCGCGGATCACCGGGAAGGTGCGCAGCGGCGTGACCGTGATGGTCTCGGCCTCGGTGAACGTGCTCATCCGGGTCATGCACAGCAGCCGCGGTCGACCGTTGATCTCCGCGCTGCACGAGCCGCACTTGCCGGCCTTGCAGTTCCACCGGACGGCGAGGTCGGGCGTCTGGGTGGCCTGCAGCCGGTGGATGACGTCGAGGACGACCTCGCCCTCGTTGACCGCGACGGTGAAGTCCTGCAGCGCACCCGCGGTGTCGTCGCCGCGCCAGACACGGAACTTGGCGTCGTAGCCCATCAGATCTTCTCCTCGGGGAGGCCGGACAGCTCGTCTTCGGTCAGGTACTTGTCCAGCTCGCTCCGGTCGAACAGGCCGAGCAGCTCGACCGGCATCACCGGCAGCGGCTGGTGCTCGACGCGCACCCCGTCGCCGTCCGCCGAGCAGATCAGGTTGACCTTGCGCCACGTCGGGCTCATCGCGGGGAAGTCGTCGCGGGTGTGCCCGCCCC
>DAIPJR010000207.1:0-4148 GCA_036770165.1 Actinomycetes bacterium
CGACGAGGCGACGGCGTGACCGTCTGGGACGACGTCGTCGGGCAGGAGGCGGTCGTGGCCACGCTGCGCAGCGCCGCCGAGAACCCCGCCGAGATGACGCACGCGTGGCTCATCACCGGCCCGCCCGGGTCCGGCCGCTCGAACGCCGCCCGCGCCTTCGCGGCCGCGCTCCAGTGCCCGGACGGCGGGTGCGGCCACTGCCACGCATGCACGACGGCGCTCGCCGGCACCCACGCCGACGTCACCATCGTGGCGACCGAGAAGGTGAGCATCGCCATCGACGAGGTGCGCCAGCTGATCCAGCTCGCGCAACGGGCGCCGTCGGAAGGCCGGTGGCGGGTCATCATCGTCGAGGACGCGGACCGGATGGTCGAGCGGACCTCGAACGTGCTGCTCAAGGCGATCGAGGAGCCGCCCGAGCGCACCGTGTGGCTGCTGTGCGCGCCGAGCCCGCAGGACGTCGTCGTGACGATCCGCTCGCGATGCCGCTCGGTCGTGCTGCGGATCCCGTCGGTCGAGGCCGTGGCACGGCTGCTGGTCGAGCGGGACGGCGTGGCGCCGGACGTCGCCGAGGTGATCGCTCGAGCGGCTCAGAGTCACATCGGGCTGGCCCGAAGGCTCGCGAGGGACCCCGAGGCGCTTGCTCGCCGCGCGGCGGTGCTCGCGGTACCGGCGTCGATCCGGGGTGTCGGCGATGCGGTGATCGCGGCCGGCGACCTGGTCGAGGTGGGCGCGGCCGAGGCGAAGGCCGCCACGGACGAGCGCAACGCCGCGGAGCGCATCGACCTGTTCCGGAGCCTCGGCGCGGAGGACGGGACGGTGCTCCCGCCGACGCTGCGCGCCCAGGTGCGTCAGCTCGAGGAGGACCAGAAGCGGCGGGCCACCCGCGCGCAACGCGACGTCCTGGACCGGGCGATGGTGGACCTGCTCTCGCTGTACCGGGACGTGCTCGTGATGCAGCTCGGTGCCGACGTGGAGCTGGTCAACACGACTACCGCGGCCGACGTGCGGGCGCTCGCGGCGGCGAGCACCCCCGAGCAGACCATTCGGCGGATGGATGCGATCGGGGTGGCGCGGACCCGGTTGGCCTCGAACGTCGCGCCGCTGCTGGCGATGGAAGCGATGACGATCGCGCTCCGACCGCAGGGCTGACGCGAGAACACCGGTGCTGGGGGCACGTCGCGGTGAGAATCCGAGTCGTCGCTCCAGGAAGGTCGGTTACGGTTGGCCCGTGCCCTCCGCCTCAGCGTTATCCGCTCGTCGTCCTCGCGCCGTCACCGTCGCTGCCACGAGCGCGCTCGCCATCGTCCTGCTGCTCGCCGGGTGCACGGCCGCACCGAAGCACCAGGTGGGTCGCGACAGCACCCCGAGCGTTGCGGCCACCAACGCGGCAGCCGGCGACGTCCCGGCCGACGTCGCGGTGTTCTACCAGCAGGTCGTGAGCTGGTCGAAGTGCGACACGTTCGACTGCGCCAAGGTGAAGGCACCCCTCGACTGGGCCAACCCGACGGCTGGTTCGATCGATCTCGCCATCAAGAGGTCCGCCGCGAAGAAGCAGGACCAGCGGCTCGGTTCGCTGCTGATCGATCCGGGTGGCCCGGGTGCGTCCGGCCAGGATCTCGTCGACCACGCGTCGACGGCGTTCGGCGCCTCGGTGCGCGACGTGTACGACATCGTCGGCTTCGACCCGCGTGGCGTCGGTTCGTCGACCGCGGTGAAGTGCGGCACCGACAAGGACGCCGACGCGTACCTGACGGCCGACAAGCCGATGACGAACCAGACCCAGCTCGACGCGGAGCGCGCGCGGACCCAGGCCTTCGGTGAGCTGTGCCAGACGAGCACCGGACCACTGTTCGCTCACGTGGACACGGTCAGCGCCGCCAAGGACATGGATCTGCTCCGCGCCGTCCTCGGCGACACCAAGCTGAACTACCTCGGCTTCTCGTACGGCACCTTCCTCGGGGCGACCTACGCCGGGCTGTTCCCGAAGAACGTCGGCCGCGTCGTCCTCGACGGCGCGATGGACCCGGCCCTGGACAACGACACCGTCACCAAGGAGCAGGCGGCCGGCTTCGAGCAAGCGCTGCGCGCCTACGTCGCCGACTGCGAGGCCGGGCCCAAGTGCCCGCTCACCGGGGGTGTCGATGGTGGCCTCGCGCAGATCCAACGCCTGATGAAGCAAGCGCAGGCATCCCCGTTGCCGACGGCCGGCGGGCAGCACGTCAACGGAACCCTCGCCTTCTACGGGCTGGCGGTTCCGCTGTACGACCAGCAGTCGTGGTCCTACCTGACCATGGCCCTCACTGGTGCCATCCAGAACAACGATGCGTCGACCCTGCTCCAGCTCGCCAACTTCTACCTCGACCGCAAGGACGACGGGACGTACACCTCGAACGCCAACCTCGCGTTCATGGCGATCAACTGTCTGGACTACCCGGTCGTCTCGCGGACCATCGCCGAGCTGGACGCCTTCGCCGCGGACGTCCGCACGGTGGCGCCGACGTTCGGCGACCAGTTCGTGTACGCGGCCGGCTGCGAGGCGTGGCCGATCAAGTCCACCGCGGTGCGCGCCCCGATCCGGGCGGCCGGCGCCGCGCCGATCCTCGTCGTCGGCACGACGGGCGACCCGGCGACGCCGTACAAGTGGGCGGTCTCGCTCGCCGGAGAGCTCGAGTCCGGGCACCTGCTGACGTTCGACGGGCAGGGGCACACCGCCTACACCCGCTCGAACGCGTGCATCATGAACGCGGTCGATGCCTTCCTGGTCAGCGGGACGGTGCCGGCCGACGGGAAGCGCTGCTAGCTGTTCTCGCTTTGGACCGGGCCACCTCGATCGGTACAGTAGGCCGCGCTCGTCCGCGCGCTCCGGCGTCGTGGCGGAGCAGCCGCCGCCCTAGCTCAGTCGGTAGAGCGTCTCACTCGTAATGAGAAGGTCAAGGGTTCGATTCCCTTGGGCGGCTCCACCAAGTAGCGCCCCGTCGGGGTGCCACCGCCGCCGGCTCATCCGGTACTGCAGGCCCCCGTGGAGACCGCGGCGCTCTGCTGGCCTGCCGTGTTCACGTCCGCGGCCACGTCGCTCCAGACCAGGGCGTAGCCCACCCGGTCCTGGCTGACGGACTTCGCGAACACGATGCCGGCCACCCGGCCGTCCGAGGTGATCAGCGGGCCGCCGGAGTTGCCCGGCTGGACGTCCGCTGCGACCTCGTAGATGGCGCGACGGACCGTCCCCTGGCCGTAGATGTTCTGGCCGACGGCGGTGGTCTCGTCCAGTACGACGGCGTCGGCCTCGCGCAGCGGGCCGCCTTCGGGGTAACCGAGGACGGCGCCCGCCGCGCCGGAGGGAACCGCGCCGGGGTCGGTGGCCAGTGCGGGGGCCTTGAGCGCGGAAACCTTGAGCACGGCCAGGTCCTCGTTGGGGTCGAAGTGCACGACCGTCGCGGAGTACTTGCCTGCGGAGTCCAGGACGGTGAGGTCATGGACCCCCGCGACCACGTGGGCGTTGGTGACGACCACGCCGGGCGAGACGACGAAGCCAGAGCCCTCGACCTTTCCGCCGCAGCCCAACCCGATCACCTGTACGACCGAGCGCTCGGCGGAAGCGATGACGGCAGCGTCCACCCGCTGACTTGGGGTGAGCTGAGTGGGCCGCGGCTCTCCGGCCAGGAAGACGGTGGGGAAGCCGTTCGGGCTGATGAATGCCTTGAGGCGCGAGACGATGTCCGGCGGCGTCGGCAGCGCCGAGTTGAGCGCGCGGATGATGGGCGAGGCCTGCACCTGCCGGCCCAGGCCGTAGGTCTCGACGTTGGTCAGCCCGGAAGCGAGCAGCCAGGCGAGGACGAGGACGATGGCCGCCTCCAGACCGGCACCCAGGGCTCTGCTGACCGGCCTCAGGTGCAGCTGGTCGCTGGCCAGGTCGAGCTTCCGTGCTGCGAAGCGCCCGACCGCTCCACCGACGTAGGCGAGCAGCAAGGTGGCGAAGACCGCCACCGCCAGCTTGGCGATCGGTGGGCTCACGAGTCCCATCGCCAGGGGCGCGAGTCGCACGCCCAGCAGGAAGCCGACCACCAGGCCCGCCAAGGGCAGGACCACCCAGCCCAGCCCCACGCGGTAACCGTGCACGGCGCCGATGAGCACCGCCACGACGATGA
>DAIPJR010000208.1:0-4143 GCA_036770165.1 Actinomycetes bacterium
GTTGTTGGATATGTGGATCATGGAAAACGCCCAACAAATCCATGATCAACGCGGCGGGTGGGGTGCCGTTGGCGATGGCGCGCTCGGTACGTTGGGCCCATGAACCTCGACGAGGCCCGCGCGTTCGTCCGGGAGCACCATCGGGCGATCCTGACGACCAGCCGAGACGACGGCTCCCCGCAGATGTCGCCGGTGGCGGTCGCCGTCGACGACCTCGGTCGGCTCGTCGTGAGCACCCGGCAGACCGCGCTGAAGACCCGCAACCTGCGCAAGCGTCCCAAGGCCTGGCTCTGCGTCATCAGCGACGGCTTCTACGGGCCGTGGGTCCAGGTGGAGGGCGACGTCGAGATCCTGGAGCTGCCTGAGGCGATGGAGCCGCTCGTCGACTACTACCGGCAGCTCTCCGGAGAGCACCCGGACTGGGACGACTACCGCGCCGCGATGGAGCGCGACCAGCGGGTCCTGCTCTGCATCACGCCCAGCCGCGCCGGGCCCGACGTCGAGGGGTAGCCCACGTCCCGCGCGCTGACCAGCCCCCCGGTCGACGGAGCCACCCACCGCGTTGATCATGGGCAGATCGCCCATGTGGATCAAGAAATCAGGACCATCCGCCCATGATCAACGCGGGAGGGGGAGGTCAGTCGGAGGGGGTGGCGGCACGGGCCTCGATGGCGCGAAGGGCGCCGCGCAGGCTCTTGGCGATGAACGACCGCCCGACGAAGGGCATCAGCGCACCGAGCAGGCGACCCTTGACGTGGATGCCCTCGCGGACGACGACCAGATGCACTTGGGTACGGCCGTCGGCGCCGGGTGTGAGGGTGTAGCGGTGCCCGCTCGCCCCGCCCCAGGCGTTGCTGTCCGTGGTCGTCAGGACGACGTCGAGCGGGTTCGACCAGTCGTAGCGCAGCCGCTCCCACACGCCGACAGACCCCTCCGTCACGTCGGCCCAGGTGTCGCCGCTGTCGTGCACCGTGAGGAACGAGTCGGCGCTGTTGCCCCAGATCTTCGACCGGTCGGGCCCGAAGTCGATCAGGCCGGCAAGGAACTGCTCGGGCGTCGCCGTGGTCGTCTCGGTGATGTCGATGGTGGCCATGCGCGACTTTCTCACAGGGGCAGGTGCTCGGCTGTGTCGAGGCGCAGCTGCAGGTCGGGCTAGGGCTTGCGGACGGCGTACCGGGCGAACAGCCAGCCGTCGTCCTCCAGCAGCTGGGTCAGCCGCGTGCCCGCCCGGTGATCGAGCGGTCGACCACCGAGGATGCGGCCGGCACCGCCTCCGGCGAGATACGGCGACACGGTGAGGCAGACCTCGTCGAGCAGGTGGTCCGCGACCAGGGCCCGCAGGAGCGTGGGCCCACCCTCGGTGAGCAGCCGGCTGAACCCGCGGTCGTGCAAGGCAGCGACGGCGGCCCCCATGTCGACGCGGGTGTCGCCACAGAGCACGAGGTCGGCCACCTGCGCGGCCGCATCGCGCTGCATCTGCGGTGCTGCTGCGCAGGTGAGGACGATCGTCCGGTGCTCGGCCTGAGTGAACAGGGCGCTGCCGAGATCCAGGTCCAGCCGGGCGGTGACGACCGCGATGGGGAGGCGAGCCGGACGGTAGCCCTCGGCCCGCGCGGTACCGGCCCCGACCACCACGACGTCGGCGAGCCTTCGGAGCGCTGAGAAGACCCGCCGGTCGGCCTCGCCAGAGACCGAGCCGGACAGCCCGTCACCCCCGGCTGCGGCGCCGTCAACGGTCGAGACCATGTTCGCCCGCAACCACGGACGGTCGGTCGGGTAGGCGTACGCGGCCTCGGGCTCGACCTCGTCGGCCGTCGGGAAGATCCGGCGCATGAGCGGGGCGCCTACCACTGGCGGTTGCGCGTCCCGAGGCTGAACACGAGCACCAGCAGCGCCGAGATGACCGCCTGGGTGGCGAACGTCGTCCAGAAGCCGAAGTGCTGGGCCTTGCCGATCGCGCCGCCGATCGCGGCGCCGACCAGACCCACCAGCAGGGTCAGCAGGCAACCGAGCGGCTGGTACCCGCGGACCAGCAGCCGGCCGAGCGCGCCGATCACGATCGCGGCGAACAAGCCCGACCAGATGCCATCGATGTTCATGAGCCCGTAGCCTCGCACAACCGGCACGGCTGGCACGAACAGCGGCCGGTCCGACCGGCGCAGGCGAGCCCGAGGGGTCGACGTGGCGAAGAAGAGCCCGAAGAAGAGCCCGAAGAAGAGCCCGAAGGACAATCCGGCGCGGGAGGCTCCCGCCCGGGTGAGCGACCTGCTCCGGCTCCCAGGCGGTCCCGTCGACCTCTCGGCGCTCGACCCGCGGGGTACGCCGGGGGCTCCGGGAGACCGGGCGGTGACGGAGGCGGGATCGCTCGCGACCGCACCGCACCTGGCCGAGCTGCAGGAGCGGCTCTATGCCGAGGGGATCGGCGGCGGCAGAAGGCGCGTCGTGCTGCTGCTGCAGGGGATGGACACGTCGGGCAAGGACGGCACCACCAGGCACATCGCGAGCCAGGTCAACCCGCAAGGGATCGCGATCACGTCGTTCAAGGCGCCCACGCGGGCCGAGCGGCGGCACGACTTCCTGTGGCGCGTCCGGCGGGCCGTGCCGGTCGCCGGCTCGCTCGGCATCTTCAACCGGTCGCAGTACGAGGACGTGCTCATCGTCCGCGTCCACAATCTCGTGCCGCAGGCCGAGTGGGAGACGCGGTACGAGCGGATCAACGCCTTCGAGGCCGAGCTCGTCGACGACGGTGTCCACCTGGTCAAGGTGTTCCTGCACATCTCCAAGGAGGAGCAGAGGCAGCGCCTCCTCGAGCGGCTGCAGGACCCGGCGAAGTACTGGAAGTACAACCCGGGCGACGTCGCGGAGCGCGGCTTCTGGGACGCGTACCAGCAGGCCTACGCCGTCGCGCTCGAGCGTTGCTCCACCCAGTCCGCGCCCTGGTACGTCGTACCTGCCGACCGGAAGTGGTACCGCAACTGGGCAGTCGGCCGGCTGCTCCTCGACGGCCTGGAGGATCTCGGCCCGCAGTACCCACCGGCCGACTTCGACGTCACCGCTGAGCGCGAGCGCGTCCAGGGGTCGTAGCCGGCGGAAATCCCTTCGACCCGGGCCGCAGGCAGGCCTACCGTCGCAGGCGTGGGTGCATCCAGGCACGACGCGCTTTTCCGCCTCGGCTGGGACGACCGCTGGGCGGAGGCCTTCGCCGGTTACGCCGAGCACGGGCTGGAACCGGTACGGGTCGTCGGCGTCGACCGTGGGGCGATCGACGGTCTGGGTGCGGAGGGCGAGCAGCGCGCGACCTTCGGCGGTGACGTGCTCGACGCGATGGCCCGCGACCGCGCTGCTGCCCCGTGCAGCGGTGACTGGGGCGGGCTGCGGCGGTGGCCGGACGGTCGCACGACGCTCGAGCGGGTTCTGTCGCGACGTACTGCCGTCGTTCGCGCCGCCGCCTCCGGCGAGTCCCGGGGTCAGGTGCTCGCCGCGAACGTCGACGACGTGCTCGTCACGATCGGGCTCGACGGCGAGCCGAACCTCGGCCGTGTCGAACGGCTGGTCACCCTCGCGTGGGAGAGCGGTGCGCAACCGGTCGTCGTGCTGACCAAGGCCGACCTGGTCCGCGACGCGGAGTACGTCCAGGCCGACGTGGCGCTGGCAGCCCCCGGGGTCACGGTCATCGTCGTCAGCGCGTTGAGCGGGCAGGGCATGGAACAGCTCGCGGCGCTGGCGGCGCCTGGCCGCACCCTGGCCCTGCTGGGCCAGTCCGGCGTCGGCAAGTCCACGCTGGTCAACGCCCTCACCGGCACCGACTCCGTCTTTGTGTCCGACATCGGCGCGCGCGGCAAGGGCCGGCACACCACGGTGCGTCGCGAGCTGGTGCCACTGCCCGGCGGAGCGCTGCTGCTGGACACCCCCGGCCTGCGTGGCATCGGGGTGTTCGACGTGGCCGAGGGGCTGGACAAGGCGTTCCCCGAGATCGAGGCGCTGGCGCAGGCGTGCCGGTTCGCCGACTGCTCGCACGGCTCCGAGCCGGGGTGCGCGGTCCTGCTGGCCGTCGAGGACGGTGCACTGACCGAGCGTCGGCTCGAGTCCTGGCGCAAGCTGGTCAAGGAGTCCCGCTGGATCGCGACGCGCGGCGATGCCCGC
>DAIPJR010000025.1:0-12807 GCA_036770165.1 Actinomycetes bacterium
CGGGTTCTCGGCGTACGCGATCGTGCCGTCTGCCCGCGTCGTGAACCACTCCGGGTGCTCGGTCACCCACGGATGGTCGGGGGCCGCCTGCAGCGCGAAGTCGAGCGCGACCTCGAGGCCCACCTCGGCCGCGTGCGCGACGAACGCGTCGAAGTCGGCCAGGGTGCCGAGCTCCGGGTGGATCGCGTCGTGGCCGCCGTCGGAGCTGCCGACCGCCCAGGGGACCCCAGGGTCGGTCGGGCCCGGGTTGAGGGTGTTGTTCGCGCCCTTGCGGAACGTCCTCCCGATCGGGTGGATCGGCGGCAGGTAGATGACGTCGAACCCCATGGCCGCCACGGCCGCCAGCCGCTTCGCCGCCGTCGCAAAGGTGCCGCTCTTCGGCGGCCTGCGTCCGGTCGGGTCGACGACCGCTCCCTCCGAACGCGGGAAGAACTCGTACCACGCCCCGTAGAGGGCCCGCTGGCGCTCGACCCGAAGCGGCAGCGGCTCGGACTGGGTCACGAGGCGGCGCAGAGGCCAGCGCTCGACGAGCTCGACGACCTCGGGCGCGGTGGCGGCGCTGAGCCGGGCGAGGTCGGGCCGCGAGGAGTCTCGAAGCGCGACGGCGACGTCCCAGAACATGCTGCGCGCAGCGTCGTCGGACTCCTTGGGGGCGGCCGCGGACGCCTGAGCGAACAGCCGGGCGCCCTCCTCGAAGACCAGCTCGGTGTCGAGGCCGGCCGGTACCTTGATCGGCGCATCGTGCAGCCACGTGCCGAGCGGGTGGTCCCACGCCTCGACGTGGAACGTCCACTCGCCCTCGGCGGCAGCCGTCACGTCGACCGCCCACCGATCGAAGCCGGCCGAGACCAGCTGCATCGGGAGCCACGGCGGCTCGCCCCGCTTCTTCGTCGCCCTGGCCGCGGGGAACGGCCGCAGCACGACGTTGGCGCCGACGGCGTCGTGGCCCTCGCGGAACACCGTGGCCGAGACCGTGAACGTCTCGCCCACCACGGCCTTGGCCGGGAAGCGGCCGCAGTCGACCGCGGGCTGGACGTCGACCACGGGGATCCGGCCGGTCCTGGTAGTCACCTGGGAGACGCTATCGGGCAAGGCGACTGCACGGGAGTACGGCTGCTCCGGTCCGTTGCTGAAAGGCGCGCGCCTGCTGCTGCAACCTGCTTGTCATCTTGCTGCAACACCGGCCACTACCCTTTTCGGATGCGTGCCATCCGACGGTTCACGGTCCGAACCGCCCTGCCCGAACCCCTTGCCCCGCTCGGCGACCTCGTCATGAACCTGCGCTGGTCGTGGCATCCCGAGACGCGGGACCTGTTCGCCTCGGTCGACCCGCCGATCTGGCGTGAGGTCGAGCACGACCCGACCCGCCTGCTCGGGGCGGTGTCGCGCGAGCGGTTCGCCGAGCTCGCCGAGGACGGTCCCTTCCTCGACCGGCTCTCCGCGGCCCACGCCGACCTCGAGCGCTACCTGTCCGAGCCCCGGTGGTACCAGTCGCTGCACGGCACGGAGTCGGGCGCGGGGGCGCCGCCCGCTGCGATCGGCTACTTCTCGCCGGAGTACGGCATCACCGCCGTCCTGCCGCAGTACTCCGGTGGTCTCGGCATCCTTGCCGGTGACCACCTGAAGGCGGCCAGCGACCTCGGCGTTCCGCTGGTCGGCGTCGGCCTGCTGTACCGCAGCGGCTACTTCCGCCAGTCGCTGTCGCGCGAGGGCTGGCAGCAGGAGACCTACCCCGTCATCGACCCGCACGGGCTGCCGATCACTCAGGTGTGCGACACCGACGGCTCCGCCCTGCACGTCGCCGTCATGCTGCCCGGCGGACGCCGCCTGCTGGCACAGGTCTGGAAGGCCCAGGTCGGCCGCGTACCTCTGCTGCTGCTCGACTCGGACTTCGAGGGCAACGAACCGGCCGAGCGCGAGGTCACGGACCGGTTGTACGGCGGCGGCTCCGAGCATCGCCTGCTCCAGGAGATGCTGCTCGGCATCGGCGGCGTGCGCGCCATCCGCGCCTACTGCCGCATCACCGGGCACGCGGCCCCCGAGGTGTTCCACACCAACGAGGGCCACGCCGGCTTCCTCGGCGTGGAGCGGATCCGCGAGCTCACCGAGGACGAGGGGCTGACGGTCGACGCGGCGATCGAGGTCGTTCGCGCCGGCACCGTCTTCACCACGCACACCCCCGTCCCCGCCGGCATCGACCGGTTCCCGCGCGAGCTCGTCGAGCAGTACTTCGGCGGCGACAACGCGGCGCCGACCGTACCGGTCGACGGGATCCTGGCGCTCGGTGCGGAGACGTACGACGGCGGCGACCCGGGCGTGTTCAACATGGCCGTGATGGGCCTGCGCCTGGCGCAGCGGGCCAACGGTGTGGCCAAGCTGCACGGCGTGGTCAGCCGCGGGATGTTCAACGGGCTGTGGCCGGCGTTCGACGCCGACGAGGTGCCGATCACGTCGGTCACCAACGGGGTGCACGCGCCGACCTGGGTCGCCCGGGAGGTCATCGAGCTGGCCCGCCGTACCGTCGGCCCCGAGCTCGTGGACGAGGGGCGTGGCTGGGAGTCGATCGAGCAGGTCGGCGACGCCGAGATCTGGACGACGCGGCGGATCCTCCGGGCCCGCCTGGTCGACGAGGCCCGCCGTCGGCTGCGGGTGTCTTGGCTGCAGCGTGGCGCCAGCGCGGCCGAGCTGGGGTGGGTCGACGACGTCCTCGACCCCGACGTGCTGACCATTGGCTTCGCCAGGCGGGTCCCCTCGTACAAGCGGCTCACGCTGATGATGCGCGACCCGGTCCGCCTCACGGCCCTGCTGACCGATCCCGAGCGGCCGATCCAGATCGTCGTCGCCGGCAAGTCGCACCCGGCCGACGACGGAGGCAAGAAGCTCATCCAGCAGCTGATCCAGTTCTCCGACCACCCAGCCGTGCGGCACCGCATCGTGTTCCTGCCCGACTACGACATGGCGATGGCCGCCGATCTCTACCCCGGCTGCGACGTGTGGCTCAACAACCCCCTCCGGCCGCTCGAGGCGTGCGGCACGTCGGGGATGAAGGCCGCCCTCAACGGCTGCCTCAACCTGTCGATCCTCGACGGGTGGTGGGACGAGATGTACGACGGCGAGAACGGCTGGGCGATCCCGACCGCTGACGGCATCGACGACCCCGACCGACGCGATGACATCGAGTCGTCGGCGCTGTACGACCTCATCGAGCACTCGGTCGCGTCGCGGTTCTACGACCTGGGCGCCGACGGGCTGCCCACCCGGTGGATCTCGATGGTGCGGCACACGCTGCGCTCGCTCGGGCCCAAGGTGCTTGCGAGCCGGATGGTGCACGACTACGTCAACAACCTGTACCGGCCGGCCGCCGAGTCGGCCCGGGCCATGGACGGGCCGCTGCACGTCGTCGCGCAGGAGCTCGCGACCTGGAAGCAGCACGTCGCCAAGGAGTGGGGCGCCGTCCACGTCGACCATCTCGAGGCCGGCGGGGTCGGCGACAGCCCGACGCTCGGCGAGCACCTGCAGCTGCGGGCGTTCGTCTCGCTGGGCGCCCTGACGCCGGACGACGTCGACTGCCAGGTGCTGTACGGCCGCGCCGACTACGACGACCGGCTGGTCCAGCCCGCGGCGATGTCCCTCGCGCCCGCCGTCGCGTACGAGAGCGGCCGCTGGCGCTTCGACGGCGTGCTGCCGCTCGACCGGGCCGGCTCCTTCGGCTACACGGTGCGCATCCTGCCGAAGAACCGCTACCTGGCGTCAGCGGCGGAGATGAACCTCGTCGCCCTCCCGCACTCGCCCGGTGCGATGACCGAGGGCGACCTCCGCTAGCGCACCTGTCCGTGTGGGACCAGGTCCTGACCTGGTCGCACACGGCCACGTCGGCGCGGCCCTCGGACGCTCGGCCCCTCGGCACCACCAAACGCCATCTGCTCGGGTACGCGCGGGGTTGGCGCGAATAGGTGCTGCCCCAGCGACCGCAATTCGCGCCGCCCGCGCGTGGAAGCCGGGTCCCGGCGCCCGCGCAGCCCCCACGTCGCGGGTGAAGCCGATGGCGGCGGTACGGTCGGGGGATGGGCTTCACCGGATGGACCGACGAGGCCATCGCGTTCTTCGACCAGCTCGAGGTGGAGAACACGAAGGCCTACTGGCTGGCGCACAAGCAGGTCTACGACGACCAGGTTGCGGCGCCGATGCACGCGCTGCTCGCCGAGCTGGCGCCCGAGTTCGGCGAGGCCAAGCTGTTCCGGCCCTACCGGGACACCAGGTTCAGCGCCGACAAGTCCCCGTACAAGACGACCATCGCGGCGGTGCTCGCCCGAGGTGGTTACATCCAGCTCTCGGCGGGTGGCCTGGGCGCGGGTGCGGGGGCGTTCCACCTTGCCAGCGACCAGCTGGAGCGCTACCGCCAAGCGGTCGACGCCGACCGCACGGGCACGCAGCTGGAGCGGATCGCCGCCGACCTCGCGCGGGCCGGCAGCGAGCTGATCGGGCACGACGTCCTCAAGACGGCTCCACGCGGGTACGCCAAGGACCATCCGCGGGTAGACCTGTTGCGCCGCAAGGGGATCACGGCCTGGCGGGAGTTCCCGCCCTCGGACTGGCTGGGGTCGAAGCGCGCGCCGAGACAGCTCGCCGCGTTCTTCCGATCGACGCAACCGTTGAAGGACTGGCTGGACGTCAACGTCGGGGAGTCCACGATCCCTGACCGCCCCGGCCGGTAGCCGGAGCAGCTAGCTAGTCGGCGCGCAGCAGCACGGCCGACCGCGGGGTGAGCGGAAGCGGCTGCCCCGGCGCCGGTGCAGCCGACTCGGCAGGCAGGTCGAGGGTCGTGTCGAGGACGACGCTCCAGCCGCTGGCCCACGGCTCGCCGGGCAGGGTGAAGCCGGCCGCCGCGGCCCCCGCGTGCAGGACCAGCAGGAACGAGTCGTCGCGGATGCGTTCGCCGCGACGGCTGCGGTTGCGGAGCCCGTCGCCCGAGAGGTACATCCCGAGGGTCTCGTTCTCCGGCGACCACCAGTCGGCGTCGACCAGCTCGTGCCCGTCCGGTCGGAACCAAGCGAGGTCCTTCGGCCCGCCGGCGTAGGCCGGTCGACCCTCGAGGAAGTGCCGGTGCCGGAACACCGGGTGCTCCCGTCGCAGCGCGACCAGGGTGCGCGTCCACATGAGCAGCTCCTGCTGCCATGGCGCCAGGTCCCAGTCCACCCACGAGACGGGGGAGTCGAGGCAGTAGGCGTTGTTGTTGCCGCCCTGCGTACGACCCATCTCGTCGCCCTGAGCGAGCATCGGGACACCGGTCGAGAGCAGCAGGGTCGTCAGCAGGTTGCGGAGGGTTCGCCTTCGCACCATCAGGACATCGGCGTCGTCGGTCTCGCCCTCGACGCCGTGGTTCCAGCTGTGGTTCGCGCCGGACCCGTCGCGCCCGTCCTCGCCGTTGCCCTCGTTGTGCTTCCGGTCGTACGACACGAGGTCGCGCAGCGTGAAGCCGTCGTGCGCCGCGACGAAGTTGATGGAGGCGAAGGGTCGTCGCCCGTCGTCGGAGTAGAGGTCGGACGAACCCGACAGCCGGTAGCCCATCTCGCGGACGCCACCGTCGGCGCCGCGCCAGAAGTCCCGCATGGCATCGCGGTACTTGTCGTTCCACTCGCTCCACAGCGGCGGGAACTCGCCGACCTGGTAGCCGCCCTGCCCGACGTCCCACGGCTCGGCGATCAGCTTGACGCGCGACAGCACCGGGTCCTGCTGGATGGTGGTGAGGAACCCGCCGAGCATGTCGACGTCGTGCATCGAACGGGCGAGCGCGGCGGCGAGGTCGAAGCGGAACCCGTCGACGTGCATCTCGAGGACCCAGTAGCGGAGCGAGTCCATGACGAGCTGGAGGACGTGCGCCTCGCTCACGTCGAGGGTGTTGCCGCAGCCGGTGTAGTCGGCGTAGTGCCGGCCCCCGTCCTTCAGCCGGTAGTAGGCAGCGTTGTCCAGGCCCCGGAACGCCAGCGTCGGCCCGAGCTCGTCGCCCTCCCCGGTGTGGTTGTAGACGACGTCCAGGATCACCTCGAGCCCGGCCGCGTGCAGCGCCTTGACCATCGACTTGAACTCGTCGACCTGCCGGCCCGCCGCCGCGTAGGCCGCGTGCGGGGCGAAGTAGCCGATGGAGTTGTATCCCCAGTAGTTGGTCAGGCCCTGGGCGACGAGCCGCGGCTCGGTGATGAACTCGTGCACCGGCAGCAGCTCGACGGCCGAGATGCCGAGGTCGACGAGGTGCTGGACCGCCGCCGGGTGGGCGAGCCCGGCGAACGTCCCGCGCAAGGCCTCGGGCACCCCCGGGTGCGTACGGGTGAAGCCACGCACGTGCAGCTCGTAGATGGTGGTGTCGCCCCACGGCGTGGCCGGCGGGCGGTCGTCCCCCCAGTCGAAGTCGTCGCGCACCACGACGGAGCGGGGGACGTAGGGCGCCGAGTCGGTGTCGTCGCGCACGGTGTCGTCCGGGCCACCGGCCCCGGGGCCGTGGTCGGCCGCCCGGTACCCGTAGATCGCCGGCTGGTAGGCGAGGGTGCCGTCGATCGCCCGCGCGTACGGGTCCAGCAGCAGCTTGGCCGAGTTGAACCGCGAACCGTTCCTGGGGTCCCACGGCCCGTAGACCCGGAAGCCGTAGTGCTGTCCGGGGCGCACGCCCGGCAGGTAGCCGTGCCAGACGTGGAACGTCCGCTCGCTGAGCGGGTAACGGGTCTCGCGGTCACCGTCCAGCAAGCAGACCTCCACCGCGGCCGCACCGTCGGCCCACAGCGCGAAGTTGGTGCCCTCGTCGTCCGCCGTGGCGCCGAGGGGCGCCCACGTCCCCGGCCATGGCAGCTGTGCGTCGGTCACCGGGACATCCTGCCCGAGTGCGCTGGTCCTGGTCGCACTAGGCTCGTCGCCACCTGCAGCCTCGTGGACTGGAGCACACCGTGGGTGAGGTCGTACGGCTCGAGGTCGAAGGCGGGATCGGCACCATCCGGCTCGACCGGCCGCCGATGAACGCCTTGTCGCGCCAGGTCCAGGAGGAGATCCGCGCAGCTGCCGACGAGGCGAGCGAACGCAGCGACGTGCGTGCCGTCGTCGTCTACGGCGGCGAGAAGGTGTTCGCGGCCGGCGCCGACGTCAAGGAGATGGCGCGCTGGACCTACGCGCAGGTCGTCGACGAGGGCGCTCGCCTCCAGTCCTCGTTCACCGCGGTCGCGGGGATCCCGAAGCCGACCGTCGCTGCCATCACCGGCTACGCGCTCGGTGGTGGCCTCGAGCTGGCCCTCTGCTGCGACTTCCGGGTCGCCGGCGACAACGCCAAGCTCGGCCAGCCGGAGATCCAGCTCGGCATCATCCCCGGCGCAGGCGGTACGCAGCGACTGCCCCGGCTGGTCGGCCCCTCGCGCGCCAAGGACATCGTCTACACCGGTCGTTTTGTCGGCGCCGACGAGGCGCTCGCGATGGGGCTGGTCAACAAGGTCGTCGCCCCCGACGACGTCTACGCAGAGGCTCGCGCGATGGTCGAGCGGTTCGTGACCGGACCGTCGTACGCGCTGCGTGCGGCCAAGGAGGCGATCGACCGGGGTCTCGAGGTCGACCTGGCCACCGGTCTCGAGATCGAGCGCATGCAGTTCACCGGCCTCTTCGCGACGGAGGACCAGGCCATCGGGATGACCTCGTTCGTCGAGAACGGCCCTGGCAAGGCCCAGTTCCGTGGCGCCTGAGCTCTCCGCGGAGCAGATCCGGGCCGCGTGGGACGACCCCAAGCTGGCCAACGTGCTGTACCACGACTGGGAGGCGTCGACCTACGACGCCAAGTGGTCCATCTCCTACGACGACCGGTGCATCTCCTACGCGCGCGACCGCTTCGTCCACGTCGCCGGTCGCGACGGGTGGCCGTACGCCAAGGCGCTCGAGATCGGTTGCGGCACCGGGTTCTTCCTGCTCAACCTGCGCCAGGCGGGCGTCCTCGACGGGGGCCACGTCACCGACATCTCGCCGGGGATGGTCGAGGCAGCGGTGCGGAACGCTGACCGGCTGGGCGCGCCGGTCGAGGGCCGGGTGGCGGATGCCGAGTCGATCCCGTACGACGACGACACCTTCGACCTGGTGGTCGGGCATGCGGTGCTGCACCACATCCCGGACGTCCAGCTGGCGATCGCGGAGGCGCTGCGCGTGCTGCGGCCCGGGGGACGCTTCGTGTTCGCCGGGGAGCCGACGCGGCGCGGTGACTACGTGGCACGGCGGCTGTCGCGGCTCACCTGGGAGGCGACGACACTGGTGTCGCAGCTGCCACTGCTTCGCGACCGGTGGGCCCGTCCGAGGGAGGAGCTCGAGGCCTCGTCACGCGCCGCCGCGCTCGAGGCGGTCGTCGACCTGCACACCTTCGACCCGACGCAGCTGGCCCGGTTGGCCGTGCGAGCCGGAGCCGTCGACGTCCGTACGGTCACCGAGGAGCTGACCGCGTCGTGGTTCGGCTGGCCGGTGCGCACCTTCGAGTACGCCGTCAACGCGCAGCGCCTCGGCTGGCGGTACGCGACGTTCGCGTACAGGGGCTGGCTGGCGCTGTCGGCGCTCGACGAGAAGGTGCTCGCACGGGTGGTGCCGCCCGAGCTGTTCTACAACGTGTGCCTGACGGGGACGAAGCCGACACCCACACCGGACAGCTAGTGGGGCGCCGTGACCCGAGGCAGGCCCGGTTCCTCACCTGGGCGAGCCTGCGCTGGGTCGTCCGCCACCGGGCGTGGACGCCCTGGTACCTGGTGCGCTACTGGCGGTTCTTCGTCTGGCGGCTGCGCAACCGGCACATCGTCACCGAGGGTTTCGTGTTCCTGGGCAAGAACGTCGAGGTCTACGCGCGCAAGGGCTACGGCCGCCTCGTCGTCGGCAGGTGGGTGCACATCGGCAGCGGGAACTCGCTGCGCTGCCACGAGGGCAACCTGCGGATCGGCGACAAGTGCGTGTTCGGCAAGGACAACACCGTCAACTGCTACCTGGACATCGAGTTCGGTGCGCGGACCATCGTGGCCGACTGGGTGTACGTGTGCGACTTCGACCACGTGTACGCCGACATCCACGTACCCATCAAGGACCAGGGCATCGTCAAGTCCCCGGTGCGCATCGGACCGGACTGCTGGCTCGGGGTCAAGGTGACCGTGCTGCGCGGGATCACCGTAGGTGCTGGCAGCGTGCTCGCGGCGCACAGCCTGATCAACCGAGATGTCCCGCCCATGTCTGTGGTGGTCGGCGTGCCGGGTCGCGTCGTCAAGAACCGCGTCGAGACGTACGAGGCCGACGCCGCGCGCCGGGCCGCCCTGGCCGACATCGCCCGCAAGACAGCGCGCGCGGCCGCCGAGGCCGCCGGCTCAGGCTGACGACTCAGCCTGACGGCGCCAGCCGGCCGATGCGCCCCTGGACCCACCCCTCGACCGGGCAGGCCCACGCCGGTTGACCCAGCCCGTTCTGGGTGGCCTGCAGCGGATGCGTGTCAGGGTGCAGGTCGCAGTGCGGCCAGACGGCCGGCAGGCCGCGGGCCCACAGCTCCTCGACCGCCCAGTCCTGGACCTGCTCGGCGACACGCACGACCTGGCTCGCCTCGTCCTCGGCCAGGACGACGAAGATCCCGGTACCACTCCCGTCGGGTGACATCAGCATGGCGCTCGGCCCGAGATCGGACCACGGTTCGTCCACGATGCTGGCTGGCAGCGCGCAGGTGCGAGCGACGTCCTCGAGCACAGGGGCGAGCGCCTCGGCGAGCCGGTCGTCCATGGGTCTAGTGCGCCGGGTCGTAGTAGTGGGCGTACTGCCAGCGGCCAGCCGCGACGAGGTCGTCGTACCGTCCCGGATCGTCGTACCCGTTGCTGCGACCGGGGGCGAGCGAGGTCACGTCGACGTACGGGTCGGCGCCGGTGATCAGCTGGGCGAGCACCTCGCCGAGCCCGAGGGACGACGAGAAGCCGGAGCCGTTGCAGCCCGACGCCACCCACAGGCCGTCGACGCAGGCGGCTCGGCCGGCTCGGCCGGCTCGGCCGATGAGGAACCGGCCGTCCGCGGACATCGTGAACATGCCGCCGCGATGCTCGGCCGTCCGGGCCGGGTCGGCCGACGGGACTTCCTTGCCGACCAGGTCGGCCATCCGCGCGAGGACCGAGAGATCGAGGACCGGATCAGCCGGCTGGGGGTCCAGCACCGCGAGCGGGTCCGCCTCGAAGCCGCCGAGCATGAGACCGCCACGGGCCGGTCGCAGGTAGACCGCTGCGTCGACGACGCGCACGATCGGGTCAGCGGCGTCGACGTCGGAGGACGGCTCGGTGACCAGCAGCTGATGGCGTACCGGCACCACCGGAACCTGGGCGCCCGCGAGCGCAGCGACCGGGCGGCTCCAGGCTCCCGCGGCGTCGACGACGACCGCCGTCTCGAAGCGGGCGGTGGACGAGACCACCGCGACGATCCTGTCGCTGTCGCGCTCGACGGCGACCACCGGTTCGTGCTCGCGGAGCTCGACACCGTGACGTACGGCCGCGGCGACGTAGGCGTGCACGAGCGACATCGGCTCCTCGACGTAGACGTCTTCGGGGCACCACCAGGCCTGCTCGCCGCCGGTGGGCCGGTACAGCGACGAGCGTCCGGCGAGGGAGCGGGCGTCTAGGTCGCCGACAGGTACGCCCCAGCCACGCGACGCCGCGACCTCTCGCTGGAGCATGCGGCCGTGCTCGCCGGTGCGCGCGACCACGAGGCTGCCGGACTGCTCGACCGCGAGGGGTATGCCGGTCCACTGCTCGAACGTCAGCGCGCGCTCGATGCTCCGCCGCGCGACCACGGTCCTGACCTCGTCGGGCTGGATCGACTTGAACAGGCCTGCGGCCCGTCCCGAGGCCTGCCCACCGGCCGCACCGCTGTCGAGGAGGACGACCTCACGACCGAGCAGGGCCAGGTGCAGCGCGGTGCTCAGGCCGAGGGCGCCGGCGCCGACCACCACCACGTCTGCGGGCACGGTCAGAGCGTATCCGTGCGGCGGCGGAGCAACCGGGCGTCCAGGTGGGCGAACGGACCGTCGGTCGCTGCCTGCCGAGCGGCGAGCCCGATGGCGTCGCCCCGGTGGCCGTGGCCGGTGTCGTCGATGGCGCGGGCGAGCGCGTGGAACGCCGCCTCGTGGCCGGCGAAGCGGTCGCGGGCGTATCCGGCAGCGGAGTCCTTGGTGACCATGAAGGCCCAGTCGCTGGACAGGGCGAGCAGCGCGTCGCGGGCGAGCTGGTCGAGGTCGCGCCGACGGTCGGGGTCCGAGCCGTGGGCACCGACGAGGTCGAGCCAGCGCTTCTGGATCGCCGCCCCCGCATCGACCAGGTCGGCGACCTGCTCGCCCTCCCACACCCGCCAGTCCTTGCCCGACCCCCACGAACCCGGCGCGAGGTCCGCGCGGCCGGCCACGTGGCCGGCGTCGACGGCGCCGCGCAGCGTCGTGACGCGTACCCCGGCCTCCGGCAGCAGGCGCAGCACCGCCTCGAGGAACGCCGGACCCTCGTGCCACCAGTGCCCGAACAGCTCGGTGTCGTAGGCGACGGTGACGAGCGCCGGCCGGCCGTCGCGACCGCCGGCCAGGTCGACGAGCCGTTGCCGGACCACGGAGACGAAGTCGGCGGCGTCCTCGGCCACCGCGCCGGCTGCCCGCTCCGGGTCGTACGGCGCCTTGTCCTCCGGCGCGGTACGTGTCGACGTGACCCGAGCCGGGTGGAAGCCGGACGCGTGGTCGTAGGTGTGGAAGTCGCGGTACCACGGGCCGCCGGGGTAGCCGCGCCTCGGCGACCACACCCGGTAGGTGACGTCGAGGTCGCGCCCGAACGCGACGACGTCCGTGCCGCCGACCGTCCACGCGTCAGCCGTCGTACGGCCTGCGCCGAGCAGCGTCGGCCCGTCGACGAGGAACCGCTGCACGCCGGCGTCCGCGTACAGGTCCTCGAGGCTTGGGCGGTAGCCGCACTCCGGGGCCCAGATCCCGTCAGGTCGCGTCCCGACCCGAAGCTGGGTGTCGTCGAGGCCGGTCGACAGCGCGAAGGCCGCGACGCGGTCGTCGAGCAGGGGCTGGAACGGGTGCGTGGCCGGCCCCCCGAGCAGCTCGACCGCGCCGGAGTCGACCAGCCGCCGCAGCACCGGCGATGCGCCGTGCCGCCAGCGGGACTCGAAGTCGCGGAGGGCGTGCTGCGAGGCCCGGAACTCCCGCGAGCCCAGCTCGCGCTTCCTGGGGTCTGTCGAGGCGCCGAGCCCCTCGGCACGCACCTGCCAGAAGCCCAGCCAGGTGTGGAGCTCGCGCAGGCAGTACGGGTCGTCGAGCTGCGCGGCCAGCACCGGCGTCACCGCGAGGGTGAGCAGGTCGCGGCGGCCCTCGTCGGCGAGCCGGTCGAGGACGTCGACGACGGGAAGGTACGACGCGGCCCACGACTGGTAGAGCCACTCCTCGCCCACCGGCCAGGACCCGTGGTGGGCCAGCCACGGCAGGTGCGAGTGAAGGACGATGCAGCACGTCCCGATCGGCTCGGTCATCGCGCCCGCCCGAGGACCACCAGGTCGAGCGAGCTGTCGACGTCGGCCGCCGAGACGACGAAGTCGTCGGCATCGATCCCGCGCACGAGCGTCGCCAGGTCCTGGGGCCAGAGGTCGTACGGCCTCGCGAGTTGGGCCCGCACGAGGCTTCCGTTCCGCCGCTCCCACGCCTCGAGGCGCGGGCCGTGCGCTACCCCGTACACACCGTCGACGTCGGCGCGGTCGCGTACCAGGTCCGCGAGCTCGCCCGCGTCGAGCTCCCTGGCATGGAACGGGTTC